>JAYWCF010000120.1:0-2087 GCA_043780715.1 Methylotenera sp.
CCATCCACAAACTGGTCGCCAGGCAATGGCAAATCCTTTTTAACCAAGCGTACGCCCGCGCCTTGCGAGCCAAATAGCGGCTTGATGACTAATTGTGCGTTTTCGGCAATAATTTTATGTGCATGCTGACGCGACTCACACACCCACGTTTTTGGCGTAGCAATGCCCGCTTGATGTAGCAAAAAGCTGGTCATGGCCTTATCTACGGTGCGCTCAATCGCTTTGCCGTCATTATAGACAACAACGCCGAGCATTTTTAGTGCGTGCAAAATATTTAAGCGCTGGGTAATTTGTTGCAAAGTGCCGCCTGCAATGCCGCGTACAAAAACGGCTTTTGGCAAAGTATCAAAATGTGGAATGCTGATGCTTGGTTTTTTATAAGCTAGGTCGATAACACAATCTTGTAGCGACACAAAAACTGCATCAACACTGTGCAAAGCCAATGCAGAAGCCAATTGCGCACCGTGCCAGCCACCCCGTTTTTCTGGCTCACCCGTTAAAATAAGGATAGGTATTAAGATTGGCACTTTGCTAATTTAATGCCCAAACGATTGATTTAACAACGCTTCATTTAACTTGCCGCCAACAAAATGATTGCCCGTTGTTAAATTGTTAATATTCACCATGGCAGGCGAAAATAATAGTGGGTCAATTTGGTAAAAATCCATGTTGTAGAACTTAAATACCTCGGCAAAGGTTTTGCCGTAATCTTTTGACGAATTGCTGGGCAGCTCGCGCGCTAATTTTTCTGCTTCAGCATCACTACATTTCACGTTTAATTGCACAAAACCGCCGAATAAAATCGCATCGTTAGTGCGTCCCATTGCGGTCATAAAATCTGGCGAAACTGGCGGCATAGGTGCAGAGCCAGTGCCACTCACAATATTTTCTAGCGGAAAATGTAGCGTGTGCGCTTTGTGCAGCGCCACCTCTAGCACCCGCGCCACTATTTGCGCTGTGCCTGCAAGGCTGGTGGTTGGCGTTAAAATAAAGGTGAGGTTTTGCGCGCTTATATTGGTGTCGCGCGCCACTTTTTCGATGATTTCAATAGGCGGAATGCTAGTAGTTTCAAGCACCAACACCGTTTTTTCTGCACTATCTTTGTAATTAAGTTGTTTAAATAATTCTTCGCGCAGCGCAATTGCCCTTGCTGGCCCGCTGCCCAGTGAAAAGAACTTTTCAGCGCTTAAGGCCCAACCCGCATATTGGCTGGCAAGGCACGCCAATATTGGCGTATCGGAGCTTGCGTTGATGATGCTAGGGCAGTTTTTAAATGTTGTGCTGGCTTGTATACTAACGTTGCCCAAGCCGCCCATACAAATTTCGGCGATTCTGCGCCCTGCTTCTAGGCTGCCTTCTACGTTCATACCCGCATCTACAATCGTGGCTCCTGTTGTGTGCTGCAAAACAGCTATATTTAGCGTTTGCGCTTCTGCGATTAAGGCACCTACTAATGATTGGCTTAACAAATTAACGCTCGGTGCATTAATGCAGTGATTGTTTGGGTTTTGCATGGTTGTTGCCTAGGTTATTTAATGTTGCGCAATTTCAAATACTGATCAAATTTCAAAAGCTTATCATAAGCTGGCGGCGCGCTGTAACACCTTTTGCTTAGCAAGTTTTGCGCTACATGCACTTGCCAGAACAGTGCAAATGGGCGCACCAACTAGTATTTCGCTACCAAATTGCGGAATATCACTGACCCAATCGGGCCAATCCACATTGGGCGGCACGTATGCAGTTTTATTGGCGTAAATAATGTGCATAGCGCGCGATTTTTTTTCTATTGTAGGCCATTCTTTGAGCTCGCCCATGCAAGCTTGTACATGCGCGGCAAATAAGTTACCTTTTTTAGCTTGATACAATTGCAAGCTAGCCGATAAGCGCGGGTTAATTTCAAGCATGTAAACGGTATTTTCATGCAGCAAAAAATCGCAACTATTGATACCCGTTAAGCCAAAATGCAGCGTGGCTTTGTTTATAAAATCTATCATGCAATTTTTAATACTGTCGTCTACATCTGCATGGCTAACCGCGCCGCCAAAACGATACGGCAAAACTGGGTTTACTTCTGCACTGCCGCTGCA
>JAYWCF010000121.1:0-2085 GCA_043780715.1 Methylotenera sp.
GGAATACAAAATAAATCAACGCCAATTGGCAGGGCAAAACAAATTTGTTATCAATAAACTTAAGCTGGGCGAAAAAGTGGATAGCGCCGATGCGGCCAATTTGCCACTGGATTTAGCCATTGCCATTTTAGAAGACAGCGATGGATTAATCGACTTAGACTTGCCGATTACGGGTAGCTTGGATGACCCCCAATTTAGCTACGGCGGCATTGTCTGGAAGGCGATTCGTAACGTGCTGGGTAAAATTGTAACCGCGCCTTTCCGCGCGCTCGGCAAGCTTTTTGGCGGCGATGGCGACAAATTAGAAGCGATTATGTTTGATGCAGGAAGTGCCGCCATGGCACCGCCAGAGCTGGAAAAAATCAAAACAATTAGCCAAGCGCTGAGTAAAAGGCAAGGGCTTACGCTTGGTGTGGTGCCAAGTTATGACGCTGAATTGGACACGCGCGCCTTACAAGAAACCGCTATAAGGCGCCAAGTATCAGCCGAAATGGGGATTAAATTAGCACCAGAGCAAGCGCCTGGGCCTGTTGATTTAAGCAATCCTAAAGCGCAAAAAACCGTGGATGCTTTGCATGACACCTTAACCAAAAAGAGCTTACTTAAAAAGCTGGCGGCTAAACTTAAAAAACCACCCGCAGGCCATTATGAAGCGGCGTTAGAAAAACTGATTACTAGCTTTGAAATTAAAGACGCTGATTTGCTGGCCTTGGCTGCTAGCCGCGGTAAAGCGATTCAAAAATCACTGGTGGATGCTGGCATTGCAGTTGAGCGAGTGCGTGTTGATAAAGCCGTGGCAGTGAAAGGTGATGGCAACACAAAATTGATTGCAACCAAGCTAACCATTGATGTGAAATCGGCGCCCAAACAGCTAGAACCTAAGCCTGTGGCTGAGCCTGTCGCTGTGCCCTAATTGCTTTTGTGTCTAATATTTAAATAATAAAAAAGCCGAATAAATCGGCTTTTTTATTACTGGCATCTATATTAATGAGGGCGAGATTCTAAGATTCTATCTGCCAGCATTTGAAAACGTGGTGAAACAAATTGCCGCGCTTGTGAACCCGCATCAGCGATTGATAACAACTCTTCAATCGCCGATCTAAATCCCAACTCAAACAGCCAATAGTCAGCAGGGTCAATTGCCGATTTTGCGTCAATATTGACATCAGCACAAAGTCGCTCAAAAGCTTCCTTACAAACGTTACGCTCAGCCATGATAATGTCTCCAAATCTCGTTTTTACACTAGTATAAATTTAATACCTATTTCGAGATTTGCGCTATTGTTTTTTGCAAATCTCGAAATTTGAGCCATATTATTTCTAATAGTTTACTTCTGATTCCAGCTATCTTCCCACATGCAATGTTTGATTTTATGACGATTTGCAATCAATTCATCAATGCTTGGCTCATCGTTTAATGCACGTTTAATCGCCAGTTTAGTCGCGTCATAGTTGTTTTTGTACATATCGGCTTTGTCTAAAGTGCCTTCTTTTTCTAACGCGATACAACCTGGGTCAATCCATACCAAGCTAATAATGCACAACTCATTTACTTGATCTTTAGGGATAATGCCTTCAATCACGCAATCCAAAATCGCATCGGCCGTAGCGGCTTGTACCACGCCACCAAACAGGCTCACATCCGTGCTGCCTTTTAATGTCACTTTTGGCACCGTCATGCACACTGGGCGCACTAATTGGTTGATATCGCGCACGGCAAACATAGCGGTGTGGCCTTTGCTTTGCGCCATTAAATTGGCAAATGCTTGGCCAACTGGGCCATCTACAGCGCCGATTAAAATCTCTGGCATGGCTGCCGTAACGTCTTTGCCTTCTGTGTAAATGGTGGCTTCGCCTGCTTTAAAAATAATTTTTGACATAACAATTCTCTCTTGGGTTTAATTACTTGGGTTTAATAAGTAAGTTTTTAACGATAAAGTTTTAAAAACCTATTTTAACAAATGCTGGGCCTAGCTCACAATTAATCTTGCACTAACTAATCTAAATCTAGCTGCATATCCACATGCGGAATATGTACATCGGTGTATTCGCCACTGGTAATTTGAAAACCCGCTTGCTGATAAA
>JAYWCF010000122.1:0-6001 GCA_043780715.1 Methylotenera sp.
CAGTCAAAGCTGGCGCAACAACTGGGCACGTGTAATACCGTTCTTTGATTACCCGCCCGAAATCAGACGTATTATTTACACTACAAATGCCATTGAATCAGTCAACATGAGTTTACGCAAAGTGACCAAAAGCCGTGGTGCGTTTCCGAACGATGAGTCAGTAATGAAATTGTTCTATCTGGCGTTAATGAATATCAGCAAACGCTGGACCATGCCGCTACGTGATTGGAAACTTGCCTTAAATAGGTTTAGTATTCAGTTTGAAGAGCGGATGCCGCAACACTGATAACCGACGTTTACACAAAATTCAGGACATGCACGATATTTGACCGCGGAAAATTACTCCTGCGAGTTGGCGCATACGCATATATCGCCATAGGTGTAGCTCGACTACAGTAATCTTGGTACTAAGTTGACGAGAGTTGAATTTTAAAGATGGTGATATTCTTGCCATTTCACCACCACACCTTACCTTCCACCCTAGCCCTCCCCCTTAAAAGGTGAGGGAATAAAGAACTAAAAACCTTCGGCTTTCTGGTTACGACCTAACAAATCCATCACCGCATCGCGCGCTGATTTGCCGTGGGTTAAGGCTTGATTCACTTCAAAAGTAATCGGCATATCAATGCCCATGCCGTCTGCGCGGCGCATTACTTCGCGTGCGGTATTTACACCTTCGGCCACATGGCCTAAGCCTTGCAGTATATCTTCTAGCGATTTTCCGCTGGCCAGTTGCAAGCCTACTTCGCGGTTTCGGGAATATTGGCCGGTGCAGGTTAAAATTAAATCGCCAGCGCCAGCCAAGCCCATAAAGGTTTCGGTTTTTGCGCCTAAAGCCACGCCAAAACGGGTGATTTCGGCTAACCCGCGCGTAATCATGGCGGCGCGTGCGTTGTTACCAAAGCCCATGCCGTCACTAATGCCTGCGGCAATCGCCATGACGTTTTTCACAGCGCCACCTACTGAAACACCCACTACATCGGTGCTGTTATAAACGCGCAAATTACTGCCGTGAATTAAATTAGCCGCCATAATGGCAAAATCGGCATCGTTTGCCGCTAAAGTGACCGCTGTTGGTAAACCGCGCACTAATTCGGCGGCGAAACTAGGCCCAGATAAAGCGCCCCATTTTTGATTTTGGCTTAATTCTTCTAAAGCGACTTCATGCGGTAGTTTTGCGGTTTGCGGTTCTAAACCTTTGTGCGCCCAAACAATTGGCTGATTGGAATTTAAGGCTTTGATTTGCTTTAAGATATCGCGAAAACCAGCGGTAGGTACAACAGACAAGATAATATCGGCGTCAGCAATAGCCACACCTAAATCATCTTCAACCTGCAAGTTATCGTTAAATTTAAAATCGCCCAAATACATGGGGTTAGCGCGCGCTTTGCGCATGCCAGAAACGTGGCCGCTGTTACGCGCCCACAAAGATACTTTATGTTGATGACTAATTTGGATGGCAAGTGCTGTACCCCATGCACCTGCGCCCAAAACAGCAATTTTAGAGCCGGCAATTTTAGCCATTTAATTAAAACCACTTATATTCAAACTAAACTTCAATTTAAACCCCACAACACACTGCTTGGCACAAAGCCAGTGGCGCCATCGCGGTGTTTAACTTTAACCCAGCCTGATTTAGCGCTGGTAGGCAATAACTCTAGCACTACATCTTTATCGACTGTTGCAACCAAGCTTGAAGCCGCATCTTCTTCCGATTTGATGTCGGCTTTGGTCAACACAAGCACAGTGCGTTTTGCGCTTAACTGTTTGCCTTCTACCCAACTTAAGCTGCCTGCCGCATCGCGAATTTTGATCCATTCGCCTAAATTCACAATCACTTCTACAGGATATCCTTGGCCAAGAATATACAGCTTGCTGGCCTCAACTGATGGCGCGTCATACAAAATGGCTTTTGCGGGCACAATTGAGCGGTACTCTAACGCATTAGCAAAAGTAGAAATTGCTAAGCCTAGCGTTAGGCCTAGCAAATACTTGAGCATTAAATTAGTTGGCTTTTGCAGCATTTTCAGCTTGCTGTTTTTGTTGCATAAACAAAGCTTCAAAGTTGATTGGGTTTAATAAAACCGGTGCAAAACCAGCACGGGTGACTAAATCAGACACTACTTCGCGCGCATACGGGAACAAAATATTTGGGCAAGTTACGCCCATAATCATTTCAATGTTTTCTTCTGGAATATTGCGAATGGCAAAAATACCGGCTTGCGTTACTTCTACCAAAAAGGCTACTTTATCGCCGATTTTAGCGGTTACCGTCACTTTAATCGCTGATTCGTAAATGCCTTCATCCAGCTTTTGTGCTGAATTACCCAACTCTACGTTTACTTGCGGTGCGGTGCGATCGGTAAAAATTTGCGGTGCATTTGGAATTTCTAATGAAGCATCTTTTACATACAGCTTTTCAATTGCAAAGCCAGGTTGTGCTTCTTGCGGTTCTTGGTTTGTTGCGTTATCTGCTGTTGCCATATTATTTTCCTAAAACGGTTTTGTTTTTAAATTAAGTTGGATTAAAAATTATGCTGAAGTATTTTAGCTTTTAATTGATTTTTGTTCATTACATTATTGTGACAATTTGCCGACATAACGGTTGATTAAGCCAAATTAAGCAGCGGATCTAATTTACCCGCCACATCTAAAGCGCGCAAATCGTCATAACCGCCCACGTGTTGATCATTAATATAAATTTGCGGCACCGTGCGGCGGCCGGTTTTCTGCGTCATTTCTGCCCTTAGTTCTGGCTGCAAATCGACACGTATTTTATTGATAACAACGCCTTTTGCCGTTAAAAGCCGCTCTGCATTGATGCAATAAGGGCAAGTTGCCGTCGCGTACATCAACACATTAGGTGTGTTTTCGGTGCTCATTATTAAATATAGCCTAGCTTTTTACTAAAGGTAATTTGGCCTCAGACCAAGCATTTAAGCCGCCTTGCAGATTATTTAATTGGCTAAATTGCTGCGCTTTTAAAATGGTGCAAGCGGTTTTAGAGCGCACGCCGCCTTGGCAATGCACTAATACTGGCTTATCTTTAAATTTTTCAATTTCTTTTAAACGGCTTGCCAATTCTGCCACCGGAATATGTTTAGCGCCCTGAATATGGCCGCTGGCAAACTCAGTTGCATCGCGCACATCTAAAATCAAAGGCTTGCCACGGTTTAGCATTAATACGGCTTCTGTCGCGCTTAAATTATTGACGCCGCTTGCCCCGCGATTAAGCATAGGCCATAACAAAGCCACGCCAGAGCCAATGGCCAAGCCAATTAGCAATGCGTTTTCTTTTACAAATTCAAACAGGGATAATTCGGTCATATTGTTTCCAAAATCATTATTTTCAAAAAAACGCCACATTCGCACAATGCTTACATGCGCTTTAGACAGCCAACTATTATAATGGATAACTTATATAATGAATCACGCCAAGTATAATCAATCACAACCAGTATATTGAATCACACCAAGTTGATTTGGAAGAATTTGCCATGACAAACACCGCTGCTGTTACCCCCGCTATTTTATTAATTTTGGATGGCTTTGGTCATCGCGAAGATATTGCCAATAACGCCATTGCGCAAGCCAAAACGCCTAATTTAGATGCTTTAAAGCGTACTGTGCCGCACATGTTAATTAATGCTTCTGAGCATTATGTGGGCTTGCCAGATGGCCAAATGGGCAACTCTGAAGTGGGCCACCTTAATATTGGTGCGGGGCGTATTGTGTTTCAAGATTTTGAGCGTATTAACAACAGCATCACCAGTGGCGAATTTTTCAAGCATGCTGAATTGCTTAAAGCCTTACAAAACCTAAAAGCCAGCAATAAAGCGCTGCATATTTTCGGTTTATTATCCGATGGCGGCGTGCATAGCCATATTAATCATATATTAAACATGTTAGAAATGGCCGCCCAGCAAGGCATGCAACGCGTTTACGTACATGCGTTTTTAGATGGCCGCGATACGCCGCCGATTAGCGCTGTGCCTTATATCGCCATGCTTGAAGACAAATTGCAAATGCTGGGCGTGGGTAAAATTGCTTCTATTTCTGGCCGTTTTTACAGCATGGATAGAGACAAACGTTGGGAACGCGTGACACCTGCCTACAATATGATTGTTGATGGCATTGGCGAATTTACTGAAGCGACAGCCAGTGAGGCTTTGCATAACGCTTATGCTAGAGGTGAGCAAGACGAATTTGTAAAATGCACGGTGATTCGCCAAGCGGATGAGCCAGCGATTCGCCTAGAAGATGGCGATTGCGTGGTGTATATGAATTTTAGAAGCGACCGCGCTCGCCAATTAACCGATGCTTTATTAAATGACGATTTTGCTGGTTTTACGCGTAACCGCGTGCCAAAGCTATCTGGCTATTTCACCTTAACGCAATACGATCAAAATCAGAAAAAAGCGACGCCGATTTTTGCCGCCACCAGCGTGCCTAATACGTTTGGCGAATATGTTTCAAGCTTAGGCTTAAAACAATTGCGCATTGCCGAAACCGAAAAATACCCACATGTGACCTTCTTTTTTAATGGTGGCGATGAAGCGGTATTTACTGGTGAAGACCGCATTTTAGTACCATCACCCAAAGTGGCCACTTACGATTTGCAGCCAGAAATGAGCGCGCCAGAGTTAACCGACAAGCTAGTAGCGGCAATTGATAGCCAGCAATACAGCGCGATTATTTGCAATTATGCCAATGGCGATATGGTTGGCCATACTGGCAATTTAGCCGCTGCCATTAAAGCCGTAGAAACCTTGGATTTTTGCGTAGGCCGCGTGGTTGAAGCAGCCAAGAAAAATGGCGCCGAAGTGATTATTACCGCCGACCATGGCAACGCCGAAATGATGTTTGACGGCATTAATAATCAAGCGCACACCCAACACACCACTAATTTAGTGCCCATGATTTATGTGGGGCGCCAGGTTAAATTGGCCGAATCGGGCGCGTTATCTGATTTGGCACCTACTTTATTAACCATGATGGGTTTGCCACAACCGGTTGAAATGACAGGCAAAAGCTTGATTAGCTTTCAGGCTTATAAATTTTTAGCCAAGTAAAATTTTAGTACTATTTAATGCTTAATTTATATCGCGCTTTATATGTTGTGGCGGCTGTTGCGTTGCTTAATGGCGCCTTGATTAACATCACTTTTGCAGCTAAAAAAATCGATGCGGCTAAAGAAGATTTAGGCGACTTGCAACAAAAAATTCAAGCCTTAAAACAAGAATTAGATAACAAACAAGCGGCGCATAAAGACGCCGCCGATGCGCTAAAAGATTCTGAAAGCGCGATTAGCCTAGCCAATAAAAAGCTATTTGAGATTAACCAAAAGCAGCAACAAAACAAAAGTGCGCTGATTTCGTTAAAAAAAGAATCGCTCACCATCAATGAAAAGCTTGCTGCTCAACAAGCGCAACTAAGCCGCTTGGTTAGGCAGCAATATGTGCATGGCAATCAAAGTTACACTAAACTTTTGCTGCAAAACAAAAATCCCAGCCAAATTTCGCGCGATATTCAATACTATTCTTACATTGCAAAAGCACATGCCAAATTAATTGATGAAATGCAAGGTAGCCTTGTAAAAGTGAAAGATTTAAATACTAAAACGGCTTCTACACTGCAAGCGGTGGCCGATTTAAAAGCGAAGCAATTAGCTGAACGCCAAGCATTGGTGCAACAGAAACAAGAAAAATCGAAAGTGGTTAAATCGCTTTCTAGCGAAATTGCTGCGCAACGCAATGAGATTAAAAAGCTTAAACGCGATGAACAAAGTTTATCCAATTTGGTAGAGCGTTTAGCCAAAATTGTGGCTAAAAAGCCGCCAAAAAAAGTGCTTAAACCTAAGGTAATTGCTAAAAAATCGAGCAAGGCTGACCAGCCTGATAATGCTAATGAGCCTGACAAAGCTAGCGAAAAATCTGAAAATCAAACCATTGCTAAAAATGAGGAAACGCCGACCAACGCTTATGCTGGTAGCAATTTTGCC
>JAYWCF010000123.1:0-2080 GCA_043780715.1 Methylotenera sp.
TGTAAAACATTTCGTTTCATTTCCGTTATCTAGCCATATTTGCCTAGACTTACCTTCAAAATCCCAACTCTTTTCAGGTATCTGTTTGCTTTTTTTATCAACAAAATTATGGGATGTAACGTAAATCCAGCCTTCTTCTTTGGCTTTAGCAATACTTTTTCGAATAGTACTTACATCACCTTTATTTAGCAGTTCTACAATTCTTTCAGCTGTACAAAGTTGATAAAGAGCAAGAATTGCTATATGAGTTATTTTTCTACTTGGGCGACCTTTTTTCTAGCCCGCAGACCTTTTGCCAATACTTTAATGACATCGGGTGTTATTTCATTCCCTGCATCGTAAAGCTCCAAAAACCAATCAATTACAACCTGATTTGCCATAATCCCTCTCGCCATCAAATTAACTCTAATAATGGTATCGACAAGTAATAATGTTCAGCTCGTTATCTGTTACTTGATACACTAGCCTATTCACATCATCAATGCGCTTAAACTAAAAAAATCCTTTATATCGTCACCACTTCAAAACCCAATTGCTTAGCTGTTTCGGCTTGCGCCATATCAAGAGTAATAAATTGTTTCGCATCACATTCTACTGCAACGCTTAAATGCAGCGCATCGCCCGCGCGGGTGCTTGAATATAGGTGTGCGAGCTTGCCCGCTTGGCTAAACGCTTCACGATTGACTGGCATTAGCTTAATGCCACCAGTGATAAGGGTTTCAAACTGCTGCAAAATGGGTTTGATGTGCTTGGCTTGTAATTGACCAGTGCGTTGCTTTATTGCAATTGCACTATTAAATTCTGTTATTAACCAATCGCCGCTCATTGGGGCTTGTGTTAATGCCTTAAACCAATCTTTACACGCTTGCGTTTTAGGTTCGTCTGTTAGCATGCTGACGATGACGCTAGTATCAACGTACATGGTTAATACCGCGCATCGTTGCGCATGGCTTCTATTACCGAATTGCCTTTGGGTAATTTTTTGGTATGTTGGTCTAATTGCTGCATGAAGGCGACTTTGTCGAACACTTTTGCAGGCGTTAGTACTAACTCGCCTTGGTTGTTTAAAGTTAAATCTACACTATCACCATCGTGAATATGCAGCTTTTTAGTGACGGCACTAGGCAGGCGCACTGCCAAACTGTTACCCCATTTTGCTATTTGCAATTGCATTTTTCGCCTCACTTAATTTAATAAATGTTTATTCATGTATATACATTACAACGGGCAAAGTATCATGTCAAGCATTGTGATTAAGCCCGCGTTGGAAGTGGCTAAACCACTAGCACTGTTAGGCCGATTTTTGCAGTTGTTGCACTTCTAAATCAATTTTTTGGCTTAAGGTTTTTTCGGCCACTTTTAAATCATAAGTGCTTTGCAAGTTCATCCAAAATTGCGCAGTAGTGTCAAAATAACGGGCTAGGCGCATGGCGGTATCTACCGTAATAGCGCGTTTTTCACGCACCACATCGTTAATGCGTGGGGCAGGTACACGCAGGCTCATAGCCAGCGCATGGGGCGTTATGCCCAGCGGGGCTAAAAATTCTTCGCGCAATATTTCGCCTGCGTGTATTGGGCGTAATTTGTTGGTTGTCATATTTAAACCTTTCTAATCTTTAAGCTAGTGATAATCTACTATTTCCACATCGGTTGCGCCTGCATCAACCCACCTAAAACAAACGCGCCATTGGTCGTTAATTCTGATGCTGTACTGCCCTTCACGATTACCTTTAAGCGCCTCTAGGCGGTTTGCAGGGGTGCGCGTAAGTCTTTTAATTCCACTGCACTATCTAGCATTTGCAATTTGCGTTCGGCCACTGTTTCAATATTTTTAAAGCGTTTTGGCTGCTCGCCTTCAAATAATTTTTGCGTGTGATGACACTTAAAATATTGAATAGCCATAGATTATAGTATAACGCGAAACGTTAAATGTAAACCGTTATAATTTGGCGCTTTTGCCAGCTTATATCAATAAAAAAGCCACCCAAAAGGTGGCGTTTTTATTGTTTGGTGGAGCTGGCGGGAATCGGCCATGCTGGCCAGCCAGTGCGCCTGCATGCGCACTGTCGTTCGTAGGCTC
>JAYWCF010000124.1:0-2070 GCA_043780715.1 Methylotenera sp.
AGGCGTACAAGTGACCGCCGATGTGAGCGCGCATCACTTACACTTAACTGATTTGGATATCGGTTATTTTAATACCCATGCCAATTTAAAACCGCCACTACGAAGCCAGCGCGATAAAGAGGCGCTGTGTGCAGGCTTAAAAGATGGCACTATTGACGCGGTTTGTTCTGACCACACCCCAGTGAATGATGATGCAAAACTACTGCCTTTTGCTGAGGCCGAAGCGGGAGCTACTGGCTTAGAGTTGCTGTTACCATTGGCATTAAAATGGGCTAGTCATCATAAACTATCAATGTTGGATGCGCTGAGCAAAATCACTCATCAGCCAGCGGCTATTTTAGGCATAGCGGGCGGCAACCTTTCTATTGGTAGCGATGCCGATATTGCACTTTTTGACCCTGAACAAATATGGACAGTGACGCCTAGCCAATTGCTTAGCCAAGGTAAAAACACGCCATTTTTGGGCTTAGAAATGCTGGGGAAAGTGCATTACACCTTATTACACGGGCAAATCACCTATCAAGCAAGCCATTAATCGCCCCATTTAATTACACCATTTAATTACCCCCTATTGAGCAATGTTAATTTTTATGTTTAGGCGCGTTACGGCCTGACAATGACTTGACGTTTGTATAAAAGGGGCAGATAGTCACCACAGCGTTGTACCGTTTTGTATTTACGCGCCTTTTGTGTCGATTCATCCTTTTATTGGGGAGTAAAAATGAGTGCTTTTTTTAGTACGTTATCATGCTGCTGGTTTTGGTTACTATTAGGTATTTTACTAGGCTGGTTACTGAATCGATGGCTGTGTAAATGCTGCTGCAAAACGTCACATTCAATGGCTGATAAATCGGCAACGCACAACCAAGCCAACACTCCAAATAAATTAGTCGAAACAGCAGCGCCAGTGGCAGCGGTACCAGTTGCAGCAGCACCTGCCTCTAAAGCATTAACCGTGATTGATATTGCAGCGGCAAAAGCAGCGGGTTTTGCGCTAAAAAATGCCAACGATTTAACCATCGTTGAAGGCATTGGCCCAAAAATTAATGAGCTATTCCACAGCAATGGCATTAAAACATTTGCTGAGTTAGCCAACACAACCGAAGCACAAATGCGCACTATTTTAGATGCAGGCGGCTCACGTTTCCGTATTGCCAACCCTAGCACTTGGGCGCAGCAAGCGGCACTAGCGGCTGAAAACAAATGGGCAGAGCTAAAAAAACTGCAAGATAAACTTTCTGGTGGCGTTAAAAAATAATAGGGAGAGTTGCAATGAATCAACAATCTATGCATCACTCATCTGGCCACCATCAACCCAGTTACAACTTTTGGACATGGGTTGTGGCCATCATTCTTGCGCTTATTTTGCTATGGATGCTGTTAACAGGTCGCGGACCATCTAACGCCTGTTGCGGCAATGCGGCAGAAACAGCGCCAGTTGCAACATCGGCTGAACCAATGGCGAATCAAGCGTTTAGTTTTAGCGCAACGGGTGAAAGCTTTAATAGCACAGGTGACGGCAGTAATGTGGCATGGTTATCACAAGCAGCGGCATTAGGCGGAATTTTAGGCGCCGAAGGTTTAAGCTTACAAGGCGATGACAAAACCGTGGTAATGACTGGCACTGTGGCATCTGAGGCAATTAAGCAACAAAAAGCCGCTGATTTACAGGCGTTTTTAGGCCCTAATGTGGTCATTGATAACCAGTTGGTAGTTCAAGCTGACACACCAATGGCAACCGATTCACCACCCGCGCCAATTAAGCTCTATTTTGACTCTGGCAAAACCACGCTGCCAGCTGACGCTACTATTAGTTTAGCGGCAATTGTCGATTGGTTAAAAACTCACCCTGAATCAAAAGCCGTACTTTCAGGCTACCATGACCCAAAAGGCAATCAAGCCTTTAACGAAGCGTTAGCAAAACAGCGTGCTGAATCAGTAGAAGATGCTTTGGAAGATGCTGGAATTGACGAAGATAGAGTCGATAAACGCAAACCAGAAAGCGTGGATGGCGGCACAGACTTAGCAGAGGCGAGACGAGTTGAAGTTTCTGTTGAGTAATTATCGATA
>JAYWCF010000125.1:0-5968 GCA_043780715.1 Methylotenera sp.
CCGACAACATCAACACCTTTAGGTGGCGCAAATAAAAAAGTCGACTCTTGTAACTTGGGGTTGCGTTCAACGCCATCAAACGTAATCATCGTAATGTGATTAAAGCTATCGTAAAGCTCCATTTTGCGCAGTGTTTCATCTTTAAAACCTAATAAAACGCGTTCAAATCCGCTGTCTTTATCTTTAGGCAAAGCCAAAACCCAGCTTAATCCATCTTTGCGTGTGGCATTTTTAATAGTAAAACTTTTCTCAACCGCATCACCACCAGCCAACAAAGCTGCAGGGCTAGAACCCAATGCTTTGCTAAGCTCGCGCACCGTTACTTGCTGCAAATCCGTGTCATATAAAAACACTTGTTTGCCGTCGCTAATAATTTGCTGTTCATATGGCTTAGCGTAATCCCAACGAAACTTATTGGGGCGCTGCAATTGCATTGAGCCTTGCACTTCTTGTATTTTGCGGCCTTTAGTATCAGTCACCACTTGGCTAAATTGCGCGCGCATGGCGTCTGTATTTTTAAAGAAATCATGCAAGCTGGCTACGCCATCGGCAAAGCTGCTTTGAGCGGCTACTAAAAATCCACTTATTACTATTTTCTTTAACAGTTGTTTTTTAATCATTTTTTTAATCAGTTGATGCATTGCCTTTTGCCAACACCTCTCTATTACCGTTAGATTGCATCGCAGAAACCAATCCTGCGCGTTCCATGTCTTCAATTAACCTTGCGGCACGGTTGTAACCAATTCTAAGCTGTCGCTGTACCGATGAAATGCTAGCGCGGCGACTGGTTAGCACAATATTCACCGCCTCATCGTATAGCGGATCTTTTTCTGCGCTGCCTTCACTACTGTATTCGCCAACTTCGCTGCCTTCCGTTTCGTTGGTTAAAATACCTTCAATATAGTTAGGCTCACCCATGGCTTTTAAGTGATTCACCACTTGATGCACTTCATGATCCGATACAAACGCACCATGAATCCGCATTGGGTAACCTGTGCCGGGCGGCATGTACAACATATCACCCTGTCCTAGTAACGCTTCAGCGCCCATTTGGTCTAGTATTGTTCGCGAATCAATTTTTGATGACACCTGAAACGAGATTCGCGTTGGCACATTGGCCTTGATTAAACCTGTAATCACATCTACCGATGGGCGTTGCGTTGCCAATACCAAGTGAATACCAGAAGCGCGGGCTTTTTGCGCCAAACGCGCAATTAACTCTTCAACTTTTTTGCCCACTACCATCATTAAATCTGCCAGCTCATCAATCACCACTACAATCAGTGGCATCTCTTCTAATGGCTCTGGATTATCTGGCGTAATACTAAAGGGATGCGGGATTTTTTCGCCTGCTTTGTCAGCATCTTTAATTTTTTGGTTATAGCCCGCCAAGTTACGCACGCCTAGGCTAGACATCAGCTTATAGCGGCGCTCCATTTCATTAACACACCAATTTAGCGCGTTAGCGGCTTGGCGCATATCGGTAACTACTGGCGCTAATAAATGCGGAATGCCTTCATACACGGAAAGCTCAAGCATTTTAGGGTCAATCAAAATCATGCGCACTTGCGACGCATCGGCCTTATACAGCCAACTTAAAATAAGCGCGTTAATCGCTACCGATTTACCCGAACCTGTGGTCCCCGCCACCAGCACATGCGGCATTTTGGCCAAATCGGCTACCGCAGGTTTGCCCGCAATATCTTTACCCAAACAAATCGCCAATGGCGAATTCACGCTGGCATAAGCTTGGCTACTCATAATTTCGGATAGATAAACAATTTGGCGTTTTGGGTTGGGTATTTCTAAACCCATATAGGTTTTACCCGGAATGGTTTCTACCACACGCACACTGGCAACCGATAGCGCACGGGCTAGATCTTTAACCAAATTAGTCACTTGGCTGCCTTTTACACCAGCGGCAGGCTCAAGTTCATAACGCGTAATCACAGGCCCCGGTTGGGCGGACAACACTTTAACTTCAATACCAAAATCCATCAACTTGCGTTCAATTAAGCGCGATGTGAAGTCCAGCGTTTCGGCAGATGGCAATTCAACCGTATTATTGGCCACATCCAACAAATGCAAAGGTGGCAGGCTAGAATCAAAATCGGTAGCAAAAAGCGTGGTTTGTTTTTCTTTTAATACACGTTCGCTTTGCACAATCTCAACCACTGGCGCTTTAATCTCAACAGGCGCGCGGTCTTCGGTGCGTTTACGTTCGGCCTCTACAAACTCTTCACGCTTTTGCACAACTACTTTGCCGGCTTTTCTGTCTTGCCAATCGTTGTATTTATTAATCGACCATTCGTAAGCCGCGATTAAGTTTTTACCTAATTTTTCGGTAATCATAATCCAAGACCAACCAGTAAACAGGCTGAAACCCACTGCAAATAACAGTAATAACAACATGGTAGAACCGGTAAATCCAAACATAGCGCGCAATGCGCCATCTACCGCATTACCCAACATGCCGCCGCTGGTTAACGGCAAGCTTGCTGGCAAGCTGATTAAATGCCCTGCTTCTAAGGCGCAACATGAAATAAGCAACAACACAAAACCAACAAAATTAAAGAGCAAAAATGGGCGTTCTGAAATGGTTAACTCTAGGCGTAAATAAACCAGCCACATGCTGTAAAACGCCAAAACTACCCACCACCATGCCGAAAAACCGAACAAATACAACAACATATCGGCAATCCAAGCGCCTACCGATCCGCCTGCATTTTGAATAACCGCGTTATCAGATGCCATGTGCGACCATGAAGGATCGGCGTTATGGTAGCTGATTAAAATAACGGCCAAATATAAGCCAACTAGCACCAAGCCTAACCACCACGCCTCACGCACAAGGTTGGCGCCATGTTGTTGCGATGGGCTGGGTGGCGCTTGCAAGCGGCCATTCACTGCTGGAGATTTTTTATTAAAAAACAATCTGTTACAAACCTATAAATAGTGAAAGAAATTTAAATGATTATAGCAAAATCAAATTGCACAAAGCGTGTCTATACAGATTAATTAAATTAATATTTAGACAATTTTCATCAAGCAAATTACTATGGCACGTAATACTAAAGGAGCATCAAATGGATACTGGCATTAAAGAAAAAGATAGAAAAATCATCGCAAAAGGTTTATCGCACTTATTAGCCGATACCTACAGCTTATATCTAAAAACCCATTATTTTCATTGGAACGTAACAGGTCCAATGTTTAACACTTTGCACCTAATGTTTGAGGCGCAATATACCGAGCTGGCTTTGGCGGTGGATTTAGTAGCAGAGCGCATTCGTTCTTTGGATGTTTATGCACCGGGCACTTACAGCCAATTTGCAAAATTATCATCCATTAAAGAGCCAGATGGCGTGCCCAAAGCTAATGATATGATTGCCGAATTAGTGGCTGGCCATGAAGCGGTTTGCCGCACGGCACGCAGCGTGTTTCCAGCGTCTGATGCGGCATCGGATGAAGCAACCGCTGATTTATTAACGCAGCGTTTACAGCTACATGAAAAAACTGCTTGGATGTTACGCAGCTTGTTAGAAAAATAATCCAATTCATCCTAAATAATTTGAGTTAATCTGCTTGAAAAAGCAGGTTTTCGGCCTTATTTAATGACTAATCGTCAATCTTAGAAAGCAATTCAAAATGGCAACACGTCACGTTCATCTTCTTATTTTAGGCTCAGGCCCTGCTGGCTATTCGGCGGCTGTTTATGCGGCGCGCGCCAATTTAAACCCTGTGTTAATCACTGGTATTGCGCAAGGCGGCCAATTGATGACCACAACAGAAGTGGACAACTGGCCAGCCGATGCCGATGGCGTGCAAGGCCCAGAATTAATGGAACGCTTTCAAAAACATGCTGAACGCTTTAATACAGAAATGATTTTTGACCATATTCACACCACGCATTTAACTGAAAAGCCGATTCGTTTAGTGGGTGACAATGGCGATTACACTTGTGATGCTTTGATTATTGCCACTGGCGCATCAGCACAATATTTGGGCTTACCAAGTGAAGAGAAATTTAGCGGAAAAGGCGTTTCGGCTTGTGCCACTTGTGATGGATTTTTCTATCGTAATCAAGAAGTTGCCGTCATTGGCGGCGGCAATACAGCGGTTGAAGAAGCCTTGTATTTAGCCAATATCGCCAGCAAAGTGACCCTAGTGCACAGACGCGATAAATTTAAAGCAGAAGCCATTTTGGTGGATAAATTAATGGCGCGCGTGGCGGAAGGCAAAATTGAGCTGCAAACTTTTCATACATTAGATGAAGTGCTGGGCGATGCAACAGGTGTAACTGGCATGCGCATTAAAGATGTGAATAGCGAAAATACTAAAGATATTGAGCTAAAAGGTGTGTTTATTGCCATTGGCCATAAACCCAATACCGATATTTTTGCAGGCCAGCTAGACATGGAAGGCGGCTATATCGTCACGCAAATGGGTCGCGCTGGTAATGCAACCGCCACTAATATTCCAGGCGTTTTTGCCGCGGGCGATGTGCAAGATCATATTTATCGCCAAGCGGTTACCAGCGCTGGCACAGGCTGTATGGCAGCGTTAGATGCAGAAAGATATTTAACTAGTTTAAAATAAATAGTCTTTAAAATAACTGGTTCGCCCTGAGCTAAAAACGGCGCTTTTAATCCCCTCACCCTTTAAGGGAGAGGGCTAGGGAGCGGGTAAAGTGCGTTAACACGAAATATCTGCCATACCTGAGAAGTCGACAATTTAATTATGGTTTAAAATCAAAATGGATTCCCGCCTTCACGGGAATGACGAAATAGCAGGTTTTAGGATTAAATAACACTTGGAGTTGTATGGCGCAGGCAAAACAACAACCTAAAAACAAGGCTAAGCTAAACGCCATCCCTATAACCAAAGCACAAGCCAACGCCTTAAAATCTGCTAAAGAACAAGCTTTAGCACTAGCTAAATTACAAGCTCAACAACAATTATTGGCCGAAACAGAAAAGCCAAATAGTGATACCAACTTATTTCAAGCCGCCGTTAAAAACGCACGCCCACTCAATATAGACGTGCCGTTTACCGAAAAATCCCACCCAAAACCCATCGCTAAGCAATTTTTACGCGATGAAAAACAAGCACTTAGAGATAGTTTAAGTGATGACTACTACCCAGCACACGAATTAGAAAGCGGCGAAGAACTGCTGTACTTGCGCACAGGCCAATCGCCCAGCATATTAAGCAAGTTACGGCGCGGCTTTTGGGTGGTGCAAGCACAAATCGATTTACACGGATTAATTTCGGATGAAGCACGCGAATACGTAGCCGAATTTTTAGGCAGCTGCAAAAAGAAAAATATCCGCTGCGTGCGCATAGTACATGGTAAAGGCCTAGGCTCCCGCAACCGCGAACCCGTGCTAAAACATAAATTGCGTAACTGGTTAATTCAAAAAGATGAAGTAATTGCGTATGCGCAAGCTAAGCCTGAGGATGGCGGCAGTGGCGCGGTGATTGTGTTGTTGAAGGCTTAAAAGCCATGCAATTTCCAGAAAATATCCCAATTGAACATCATCATCAAGTAAGGCAGTTATATCGATTAATTCTTTCCTACACTGACTTTAAACATGCAAAGCGCGTTGCTGAGCATATTTTGAGTAGAGAACTTCTTTCTAATAGCTTAGATGATCCCACAATAGTTCGAGCCTTATATTGTTCAATGATCATGGCTTACTGTCGACCGTTTTCAGGAAACTCAGGTTCTAGAGGTCACTCAATTCCAGATCTTCCAGCAGGATTTCTAAGATTATTAAATTCAAAAGAAAAAGATGTTCACAAGGATGCGCTGTTCATTAGAAACAAATATATAGCCCACACAGACGCTCAAGCCTCATCTATCGAACCAGTAAGAGTTAAAATTGGAGATATTCCAGAATTATTAATGCCCTTAACTATAGATAGGCTAGCACCATTTAATGAAAAGACTACTACAACATTACTG
>JAYWCF010000126.1:0-2066 GCA_043780715.1 Methylotenera sp.
GCGTTGTTGAGCTGGGTTCGCAACTTAAAATATAGCTATTGGGTTTGCAACTTTAAATTTAATTCATTCAAACATTCAACGAATTCAAATGCATTTAAAATGGCATCAACCATTTCAAGCGCTAAACGTTCTTGCATTAAGAATTACATTGCCTATTCAATTTAAGGAATCACCATGAAAAAAATCACCGCTGTAGTATTAACCGCACTTAGCTTGCAGCTTGCCAGCTGCGCTACCACCACCCAAGATAGTGTTTCTGGCGTTAAGCGCTCACAATTTTTACTAATGCCTGCAAGCTCGGTTGATAGCATGTCGGCACAAGCTTACAGCGCCACCTTAAAAGAAGCGGAGCAGAAAAAAACCTTAAATGCCGATAAAGCCATGTTGGCCCGCGTGCGTGGTATTTCAAATCGATTAATCGCCCAAGTTGGCGTGTTTCGCCCAGATGCCGCGCAATGGAAATGGGAAGTGAATGTTGAAAAAAATAACGCGCTAAACGCCTATTGCATGCCGGGCGGCAAAATCATGGTTTTATCTGGCTTGGTTGAGAAAATCAATGCAACCGATGATGAATTGGCCGCCGTTATTGGCCACGAAATTGCGCATGCCTTGCGTGAACATGGCCGCGAACGTATGTCGCAAGCCTATGTACAACAATTTGGTTTACAAGCGCTAGCGGCAATCGCTAGTGGTTCTGCGGTTGGCGGTGCGGCAGTACAAGCCGCTGGTGCTGGCTCACAATTATTTTTTGCTTTGCCTAACGGCCGCGAACAAGAACGCGAAGCCGATAAAATGGGCTTAGAATTAGCCGCACGTGCTGGTTTTAATCCAAATGCGGCCATATCGTTATGGCAAAAAATGGGCGCTCAATCAAAAAGTGCGCCACCAGAATTTTTTAGTACGCATCCGGCAAACGCCAACCGCATCGCCGATTTACAAGCATTAATACCAAAAGTAATGCCTTTATATAATGCGGCCAAAAAAAGTTAAATTAGCCATTAACTAATAGCTTATTAAAAGCGCACTGCTCACCACAGTGCGCTTTTTTGTTAGGCATTCAATAAGTATTTAAGGCCTTTTAATATTTTGGGCGCAATATTTTTGCTAAATGTTGATATGGGTTAAAATAACGCTTTTGATTAATTAACACACTCTGAGAACACTATGGATCCACGTCAAAGTATTATTGAAACCGCGTTTGAAGACCGCGCCAACATCAACCCAGCGAATGCCTCAGCCGAATTAAAAGCGAATGTTGAATCTGTGATTAAAGATTTAGACACAGGCACTTTGCGCGTAGCAAGCCGCATTGGCGATACGCAAACTTGGGAAACGCACCAATGGCTTAAAAAGGCCGTGTTGTTATCGTTTAGATTAGATAACAACGTGTTGATGGATGATGGCGTAACCAAATACTTTGACAAAGTGCCGCCAAAATTTGCCAATTACTCAGAAGCCGATTTTAAAGCCGGCGGTTTCCGCGTAGTGCCAAACGCCATCGTGCGTCGCGGTTCATTTATCGGCAAAAATGCCGTATTAATGCCATCTTATGTGAATATTGGCGCGTATGTGGGCGAAGGCACAATGGTCGATACATGGGCCACAGTTGGTTCTTGCGCGCAAATTGGTAAAAACGTGCATTTATCTGGCGGCGTAGGTATCGGCGGCGTATTAGAGCCAGTACAAGCAGGCCCAACTATTATTGGTGATAATTGCTTTGTGGGCGCGCGCAGTGAAGTAGTTGAAGGCGTGGTTGTTGAAGACAACTGCGTGATTTCAATGGGTGTGTATATTGGCCAAAGCACTAAAATTTATGACCGCGAAACTGGCGAAGTATTTTACGGCCGCGTGCCAGCCGGATCTGTAGTGGTTGCAGGTAATTTGCCATCAAAAGACGGTACTTACAGCCTATATTGCGCCGTGATTGTTAAAAAAGTAGATGCCAAAACATTGGGTAAAGTGGGCATTAACGAATTGCTACGTGGCATTTAACGAAATTAACAAGTGCGCTCATATTTCATCAATTAATCAATAATCTTTAAACGCTAGTTTAATTATATGTAACT
>JAYWCF010000127.1:0-5942 GCA_043780715.1 Methylotenera sp.
AAGCTTTTCCCGTTTTGCACATCTAATTTAAGGTATTAAAACAGGTGTGTTTAAAAATAGTTGCAGTCAAGCTGTACAGTACGAAAATAAAGGAGCTTCAAGGTGTCGAAAACAATTCCAGCGGTTTTAGTGTTAGCAGATGGGACTGTTTTTAAAGGCATTTCAATTGGTGCTTTGGGTCACACAGTCGGCGAAGTGGTGTTTAATACCGCCATGAGTGGCTATCAAGAAATTCTGACTGATCCTTCTTACACTGAACAAATCGTCACACTTACCTATCCGCACATTGGCAATACGGGTACTAATCCAGAAGATGTTGAATCGGATAATGTGCATGCGGCTGGTTTAATTATTCGCGATTTACCGCTGTTAGAATCTAACTTTCGCAGCACGCAAACTTTATCTGAATACTTAGTCGCCAATAATGTAGTCGCGATTGCCGATATTGATACGCGCAAATTAACGCGTATTTTGCGCGAAAAAGGCGCACAAGCGGGTTGCATTATGGCGGCCGACAGTGTTGATGCTGTAAAAGCATTAGAGCTAGCCCAAAGCTTTCCCGGTTTAGCCGGCATGGATTTGGCTAAAGTAGTGAGCTGCAAAACCGCTTATGAGTTTACTGATGGCGAATGGGTGTTGGGTAAAGGCTTTGTTAAGCCAGAAACAACAAAATTCCATGTGGTAGCGTTTGATTATGGCGTTAAACAAAACATTTTGCGCATGCTAGTTGCGCGCGGCTGTAAAGTCACTGTTTTGCCTGCGCAAGCCACGGCTGAAGAAGCGTTAAGTTATCAACCAGATGGTATCTTTTTATCAAACGGTCCTGGCGACCCGCAGCCATGCGATTACGCGATTAAAGCAATTAAAACATTGGTCGATTCAGGCATTCCTACATTTGGTATTTGTTTGGGTCATCAATTATTAGCATTAGCCAGTGGCGCTAAAACCATGAAGATGAAATTTGGTCATCACGGCGCCAATCATCCTGTGCAAGATATTGAAACCAAGCGTGTTTATATCACCAGCCAAAACCATGGCTTCGCGGCTGATCCTGCTACTTTGCCAGCCAATATTAAAATCACGCATGTGTCATTGTTTGATGGCAGCTTGCAAGGTATTGCGCGCACAGATAAACCGGCACTTAGCTTCCAAGGTCACCCAGAAGCAAGCCCAGGCCCAACCGAAATGAGTTATTTATTTGATCAATTTATAACGCTGATGCAGAAAAAGGAAGCAGCGTAATGGCTAAGCGTACCGACATTAAATCTATCCTTATTATTGGCGCAGGGCCAATTGTGATTGGTCAAGCTTGTGAGTTTGACTATTCTGGCGCGCAGGCGTGTAAAGCGTTGCGTGAAGAGGGTTACCGCGTTATTTTGGTGAACTCTAATCCCGCCACGATTATGACCGACCCAGAAATGGCCGATGCGACTTATATTGAGCCGATTACTTGGAAAGTGGTTGAAAAAATCATCGCCAAAGAGCGCCCAGATGCGCTGTTGCCAACCATGGGCGGCCAAACGGCACTTAACTGTGCGCTAGATTTAGACAAGCACGGTGTGTTGGCTAAATACAATGTTGAGCTGATTGGCGCCTCAAAAGAGGCGATTGATAAGGCGGAAGATCGCCAAAAATTCAAAGAAGCCATGACTAAAATTGGCTTGGGTTCTGCGCGTTCTAGCATTGCGCACTCAATGGAAGAAGCTTTACAAGTGCAAGCCAGCATTGGCTACCCAGCCATTATCCGCCCATCATTTACCATGGGTGGTAGTGGCGGCGGTATTGCTTATAATCGCGAAGAATTCATCACGATTTGTGAGCGTGGTTTAGATGCGTCACCAACCAAAGAATTATTGATTGAAGAATCAATGCTGGGTTGGAAAGAGTATGAGATGGAAGTGGTGCGCGATAAAGCGGACAACTGCATCATTATTTGCTCAATTGAAAACCTAGACCCAATGGGTGTGCACACTGGCGACAGCATTACCGTTGCGCCTGCGCAAACATTAACAGACAAAGAATATCAAATTATGCGTAACGCCAGCTTGGCTGTGTTGCGCGAAATTGGCGTGGATACTGGCGGCTCTAATGTGCAATTTGCCATTAACCCTGAAGATGGCCGCATGATTGTGATCGAGATGAATCCGCGCGTGTCGCGTTCATCTGCGCTTGCTTCAAAAGCCACTGGTTTCCCAATTGCCAAAGTGGCGGCTAAATTAGCGGTGGGTTTTACACTAGATGAATTAAAAAACGATATTACAGGCGGCCAAACGCCAGCTTCATTTGAGCCTAGTATTGATTACGTGGTGACCAAAATACCACGTTTTGCTTTTGAGAAATTCCCACAAGCCGATTCGCGTTTAACCACGCAAATGAAATCGGTAGGCGAAGTGATGGCTATTGGCCGTACTTTCCAAGAATCATTCCAAAAAGCGTTGCGTGGTTTAGAAGTGGGCGTGGATGGTTTAGATTCTATTTCAACCGATATGGACCGCATCACCAAAGAAATGGGTGAGCCAGGCCCTGAGCGTATTTGGTACGTGGCGGATGCGATGCGCTTGGGCGTGAGCAACGAAGATATTTTTAATATCTCAAAAATTGACCCTTGGTTTTTAGCGCAAATTAAAGACATTATTAATCGCGAAGCGGCTCTAGCTGGCAAACATATTGCCGATTTAGATAAAGATGCGCTGTTCCAATTAAAACGTCGCGGATTTAGCGATAGACGTTTAGCCAAGTTACTGGATACCGATCAGCATGCTGTGCGCGCGTATCGCCAAGCGCTTAATGTGCGCCCAGTGTACAAACGCGTGGATACATGCGCGGCTGAGTTTGCCACCAATACGGCTTATATGTATTCAAGCTATGAAGAGGAATGCGAAGCCAAGCCGACCAATAACAAGAAAATCATGGTGTTGGGCGGCGGGCCGAATCGTATTGGCCAAGGTATTGAGTTTGATTATTGCTGTGTGCACGCGGCTTTTGCCATGCGTGAAGATGGCTATGAAACCATTATGGTTAACTGTAATCCAGAAACGGTTTCAACCGATTATGATACCTCTGACCGCTTGTACTTTGAGCCAGTGACCTTAGAAGATGTGCTGGAAATTGTGCACATTGAAAAACCAGTGGGCGTGATTGTGCAATATGGTGGCCAAACGCCGCTTAAACTGGCGCGCGCTTTAGAAAAAGCCGGTGTGCCTATTATTGGCACAACGCCAGATGCGATTGACAGAGCCGAAGACCGTGAGCGTTTTCAGGCCATGTTGCATGAATTAGGCTTAAAACAACCGCCAAACCGTACCGCGCGTACACCAGAAGCGGCGCTAATTGCGGCTAACGAAATCGGCTACCCCTTAGTAGTGCGCCCAAGTTATGTTTTAGGCGGTCGCGCCATGGAAATCGTACATGAGCAAAGCCAGCTAGAGCGTTATATGCGCGAAGCGGTAAAGGTTTCTAACGATTCACCTGTGTTGTTAGACCGCTTTTTAAACGATGCTTTAGAAATTGACGTAGACGCGATTTGTGACGGCGAAGACGTATTAATCGGCGGCATTATGCAGCACGTTGAGCAAGCGGGTGTGCACTCAGGCGACTCTGCCTGCTCATTGCCGCCGTATAGCTTAAGCGAAGAATTGCAAGATGTATTGCGTGTGCAAACCGTGCAAATGGCCAAAGCATTAGGCGTTAAAGGTTTAATGAACGTGCAGTTTGCGATTCAGGGCACTACCGTTTATGTGCTGGAAGTAAATCCACGCGCATCACGCACTGTGCCTTTCGTATCCAAAGCGTGCGGATTACAATTAGCAAAAATCGCGGCGCGCTGTATGGCAGGCCAAAGCTTGAAATCGCAAAATGTAACTAAAGAAGTGATTCCACCTTATTTCTCTGTAAAAGAAGCGGTATTCCCGTTTATTAAATTCCCTGGTGTGGATACGATTTTAGGCCCAGAGATGAAATCAACTGGCGAAGTGATGGGTGTGGGTGCAACTTTTGCCGAAGCCTTTGTGAAAGCGCAATTGGGCGCATCTGCCAAGTTGCCAAAAGGCGGCCGCGCATTTATTAGCGTGCGCAATGAAGATCACCAAAAAGTGGTGGATATTGCGCAAGACCTTGCAAAACTAGGATTCACCTTGTTTGCGACTAAAGGCACAGCAAAAGCACTAACAGCGCACGGCTTAACGGTTAATTCCGTTAATAAAGTGGCTGAAGGCCGCCCGCATATTGTGGATATGATTAAAAACAATGAAATTAATTTTATTGTAAACGTGACAGAAAACAAAAAAGCAGTGGCGGATTCTTACGAAATTAGGCGTAGTGCTTTGCAAAATAAAGTGACTTATTACACAACGCTAGCAGGTGCAAAAGCCGCCTGTATTGGCATGGCGCATATGCAAGAGCTTAATGTTGAGTCACTGCAAGATCTGCATAAAAAACTCGTTTAAAGGCCGTTTTTTAAAGTAGCTTAGGCTTGCATAAAAAGCTTATCTAAAATACACTTTAGTTTAATTATTACTTCAAACCACGCTCGTTATGGGTGTGGTTTATTTTTTTACCCTAATTTAGAACGGTATTACAGCATGGCATTAAATCAAATTCCAGTGACCATTAAAGGCGCAGAAATGCTCAAAGTGGAGCTTCAACGCTTGCGCAGTGAAGATAGACCTAGCGTAATTTTGGCGATTGCCGAAGCTCGCGCGCAAGGCGACTTATCTGAGAACGCTGAATACGAAGCCGCCAAAGAAAAGCAAAGTTTTATTGAAGGCCGTATTGCGGAATTGGAATCAAAATTGTCAAACATGCAAATCATTGATCCAGCCACCTTAAATGCAGAAGGCCGCGTAGTGTTTGGCGCAACCGTGAATATTGAAGATTTAGATTCTGGCGACAATAAAACCTACCAAATCGTAGGTGAAGATGAAGCGAATATTAAAGGCGGAAAAATATCGATTGGCTCACCAATCGCGCGTGCTTTAATCGGTAAGTCAGCTGGTGATGTGGCCGAAGTATCAGCGCCAGGTGGTATTAAAGAGTATGAAGTACTAGACGTACTTTACATATAGTCGTGCTTTATATCTAATCTTTAAAACTAATAAATATGTATCGTTTAACATTGATTGTTATTACCTTGTGGGTAGGCGCCTTGTGGGCCACAGGCTTTAGCGCATATGTGCTGTTTGATACCTTGCAAGATAAGCAATTAGCCGGTCGCTTGGCGGGTAAGTTGTTCACTGTTGTCAGCTACATCGGCATGGGCAGCGCGTTTTACTTGCTAATTCAGCGCTTAATGGATTACGGTACCGCCGCACTTAAGCAAAGTTTTTTTTGGGCCGTTCTGGTGATGTTGCTATTAGTGTTAGCTGGCCATTTTGGCATTCAGCCATTGTTAGCCCAGCTAAAAGCCGATGCAATGCCAGCAGATGTGATGAATAGCGTATTTGCCAGCCGTTTTAGAAACTGGCATGGTGTGGCCAGTGTGGCTTATTTGGCTGAGTGCTTGCTGGGTTTTGTCCTAGTATTAAAAGCTAGGTCTTAAGAGCAAGGTCATAAAAGCCAGATCTTAATCAATCTAAAGCTCTAAAACCCCTAAAGCATAAAAAAACTTAAGGCTTTGGAATAACTACTTTTGCGGATTCTTTAATGGTATCGCTTTTGCGATAAACCACCAATTGCTTACCAATATGATGCACGGCAATGGCATTTGTTTTAGCGCAAATGTCGGCATACATGGCTGTGCGTGCTTCACGGTCGTCACCCGCTACTTGAATTTTAATCAATTCATGCGCGTTTAAATTAAGCTCAACCTCTTTGATGACATTGTCGGTTAATCCATTATTGCCAATCATAACAACTGGGCTTAAGCTGTGGGCTAAGCCGCGCAAATGCGCAATTTGTTTCGTGCTAAGTTTCATTGTGATACCTTTTTAATAATGCAATATTTT
>JAYWCF010000128.1:0-5934 GCA_043780715.1 Methylotenera sp.
TCGTTTTATGTCAATTTTCAGCCAAATCGTTTCAAAATTACCGTTCGAATTATTCGTTGGCTTGCGTTACACCAAAGCCAAACGCAAAAATCATTTTATCTCCTTTATTTCGTTCACCAGCATGATAGGCATTGCGCTTGGCGTGGCCGCGCTCATTATTGTGCTATCGGTGATGAATGGCTTTCAAGCCGAGCTGCGCAACCGTATTTTAGGGGTGGCTTCGCATTTGGAAATTACAGGCGCTAACAATCAATTAAGCGATTGGCCAAAACTGGCAAGCCAAGTTAAATCTAACCCAGAAGTGAAAGCTAGCGCGCCTTATGTGATGGCGCAAGGCATGCTGAGTTACGGCCAAGGTGTGCAAGGCGCCATTGTGCGCGGCGTGTTGCCTAAGTTAGAAAATAATGTGGCCGATTTAGGCAAGCACATGAAAGTGGGCAGCTTGGATGACCTAAAAGCAGGCGAATTTAATATTGTGTTGGGTGCCGATTTAGCGCAATTATTGGGCATTAGCATTGGCGAAAAAGTCGTTTTACTTGCGCCACAAGGCCAATTTACGCCAACCGGAATGGTGCCGCGCATTAAGCAATTTAAAGTGGTTGGCTTGTTTCAAATCGGCATGTACGAATACGATGCTGGCTTAGCGTTGATTCATATTGATGATGCCGCCAAGCTGTATCGCATGGGTGATAATGTGTCTGGCTTGCGCCTAAAGTTGGATGATTTATTCGACGCACCTGCCATGTCGGCCAAATTAGCACAAAGTTTAAGCCAAACAGATAGCAGCTACTTTGTAACCGATTGGACCCAGCAACACGCCAACTTTTTTAAAGCAGTACAGCTAGAAAAACGCGTCATGTTTATTATTTTGACTTTAATCGTTGCAGTTGCTGCATTTAATATTGTATCCACCTTGGTAATGGCGGTAACTGATAAGCGCGCCGATATTGCGATTATGCGCACTTTTGGCGCCAGCCCTGGCAGTATTATGCGTATTTTTATGATTCAAGGCGCGCTAATTGGCGTGATTGGCACCTTAATGGGCGCAGTAATTGGTGTGTTGATTGCGCTGAATATTGATACCATTGTGCCGCTGTTAGAACGCATTTTTCATGTGCAATTTTTGGCTAAAGATGTGTATTACATCAGCGATTTACCTTCAAAAGTAGAGTGGCCAGATGTGATTACCATTGTGGTGATGTCGTTTGTATTAAGCCTGCTTGCTACACTTTACCCCAGCTATAAAGCCTCTAAAATCAACCCTGCTGAGGCGTTACGATATGAATAATCTGGCTTTGAATAATATTCTGAACTGTAATGCCTTAACCAAAACCTACACAGGCTTAGATGTAGCCGTTTTAAACGGCATTGATTTAAGCGTAAACAAAGGCGAGCAAATCGCCATTGTGGGTACATCGGGTTCTGGCAAAAGCACGTTGCTACATTTGCTTGGCGGTCTTGATACGCCAACTAGCGGCTCTGTCAGCTTAATCAACAAAGAGCTTAGCCAATTAACCGAAACGCAAAAAGGCCAATTGCGTAATCAGAGCTTGGGTTTTGTGTACCAATTTCATCATTTATTACCAGAATTTACCGCCATTGAAAACGTGGCCATGCCTTTGTTGATTCGTCGCATGCCAAGCGCGCAAGCCTTTGCGATGGCAAAAGAAACCTTGCTTAAAGTGGGTTTGGGCCATCGTTTAGAGCATATGCCAGGTGAGTTATCTGGCGGTGAGCGCCAACGCGCTGCGCTTGCCAGAGCCTTAGTCACCAAACCGGCCTGTATATTGGCCGATGAGCCAACTGGTAATTTGGACCGCGTAACAGCTAACCAAGTATTTGATTTGCTGCTAGAAATTAACAAAGAGCAAAATACCAGCTTGGTGGTGGTGACGCACGATTTAAGTTTAGCCGCCAAGATGCAGCGCCAATACCGTTTGGTAGACGGCAAATTGCAGCCGTTGCTTGATTAATCGGCTTAATTATTAGTGCTTAAAATTTAAATAACCCAATGATTATCGCGGCAATTGGCTTTGTTTTAGGGGCTTGGTTGCTTCAACAGCAAGCCATATTGCCAAGTGTTTTATGTTGGCTTGTGCCGCTATTGTTATTAATTGCATATAGATTAGCTAAATCCAATTCTACAAACTTCAATTTAAACAATCGCTTACTAAAAAGCGCCTTAATATTCTTAACGGCTTTTTCAATTGGCTTTTGTTGGGCCGCCACGTTTGCACAGTTTCGCTTAAGTGATGAATTACCCAAAAGCTGGCAGCAAAAAAGCATCACGCTTATTGGTGTAATTGCTAGCTTGCCAGAACAAACCGAGCAAGGTGAACGTTTTGAGTTTGATGTTGAGCAAGTGTTAACCAAGGCGAATGATTCAAATTCGAAAAGTCTAAAGGTCCCCAAACATATTTCGCTTAGCTTTTATCCAAAAGGCTTTTATGCAAAAACAGCAGTTAATCCTGACAATTCAGCCAACAGCGCTAATTATTTAAAACCAATCAGTCAATTTCACGCCGGCCAGCGTTGGCAATTTAGCGTTAAATTAAAGCGTTCACATGGTACTTATAATCCGCACGGATTTGATTTTGAAGCGTGGGCACTGGCGCAAAATATAAGAGCCACTGGCACAATATCTAATAAAAGTATTAATAAAAAACTGCAAAATTTTGTGTTTAAACCAGCGTATTTAGTTGAATATTGCCGTGAAAAAATAGGTGATCGCATATCACAATCTTTAGCTGGCAAGCCCTATGCCGGCGTTATCCGCGCGCTGGTGGTGGGTGATGATAGCCAAATTACCCCCGATAATTGGATTGTGTATTTGCGCACAGGCACCAATCATTTAATGAGCATATCTGGCTTGCACATTACCATGCTGGCGGGTTTGGCTTTTGCCTTTACGGCTTTTATTTGGCGGCGCATACCTCGCTTGGTTTTGTTAATGCCCACCCGCAAAGCCGCCACTATTGCAGGCTTAGTCATCGCTATTTTGTATGCCTGCTTGGCTGGGCTTTCTGTACCCACGCAACGCACCTTGTTTATGTTGATGACCTTTGCGCTAGCGCTAATAATAGGGCGCAACTTAGCCATTTCACGCGCGCTAGCGATTGCGCTTGTGGTAGTTGTGTTGATTGATCCTTGGGCAGTAATCGCACCTGGGTTTTGGCTATCATTTTGTGCGGTGGCGCTTATTGCCTACGTTACAGTCGGCAGGCTGCAAGCACCGCATTGGTTAGCGGCTGCAATCCATACCCAATGGGCCATTACACTGGGTTTGTTGCCGATTTTAATTATGCTATTTGGCCAAACATCCATCGTTTCGCCGCTAGCAAACGCATTTGCTATCCCAGTTATTAGTTTAATTGTGGTGCCATTTGGTATTTTAGGCAGTTTTTTGCCTACAGATAGCGTTCTGCAAGGCGCGCATGCCGTGCTTGAGTGGTGCATGCTGGCCTTAAATTGGCTAGCCAACTTGCCTTTAGCAGTTTGGCAACAAGCAGCGCCGCCTACATGGGCTTTTTATGTGGCGATTTTAGGCGTTTTATGGCTTTTATTACCACGCGGTTTTCCGCAGCGCTGGCTGGGTTTTGTTTTATTGATGCCTTTGTTTTTTGTACCCACTAAAAAGTTAGACGCAGGCGCCATGCAAGTAAGCGTTTTGGATGTAGGGCAGGGCCTAAGCGTGGTGGTAAAAACCGCCAACCATGTATTGTTATACGACGCTGGTAGCCGCTACACCAGCCAAAATGATGCTGGCAGCCGAATTGTGGTGCCTTATTTGCGCGGTGAAGGCATTAACAAATTGGATGGTTTTATTGTTAGCCATAATGATAGTGACCATAGCGGCGGCGCGGCATCGGTTTTAGCGCAAATACCAGTTAATTGGTTGGCCACTTCTTTTGATGTGCCAGATGATTGGTACACAGAAAAAAGTAGTCAGCCAAATAAGACGATTAACTGTTTTGCCGGGCAAACTTGGCAGTGGGATAAGGTGAAATTTGAAGTGCTAAACCCTAGCTTAGAAAGTTATGCCAATATAGAGATTAGCGACAATAATCGCAGCTGCGTACTAAAAATAAGCAGTCAATTTGGTAGCATCTTGCTCACTGGCGATATTGAAAAATCAGCAGAAGCACTATTGCTACAAGCCAATGAAGAAACGGAAGCAAAACTGGCAAGCGATGTGCTGATTGCACCGCATCATGGCAGCAAAACTTCATCTACCAGCGATTTTGTGCAGGCGGTAAATGCTAAGCAAGTGATTTTTACGGTGGGATATTTAAACCGATTTAAACACCCCAAATCCATGATTGAAACACGTTATTTAGATAGTGGCGCCACACGGTTTCGCTCTGATTATCATGGTGCGTTGATGATAAACTTTACACAAAAGCAAGCGCCAAACATAGCGTCTTGGCGGCTAGAGCGGCCTAAATATTGGCATGATTCGTATCAAATATCCGCCGATTAAAGTGTAACGCAATGCAACTTGAACTTGCCGAAAACGCCGCTTCAAGCTAAAGTAAGAGCAGTTTTTAAAAACATAAGGAGTTTTGCTGTGTGGGAAATTATTCTGGCCGCTGGCTGGCCAATTTGGCCTTTGATTATTGCTTCAATTATTGCGTTAGCCATTATTGTAGAACGCGCTTGGGCCTTACGTACCGAAGTGGTTACACCCAGTAGTTTATTGCCAGAAGTGCAAAAATGGTTAAACCAAGGCGGCATCACCAAAGAAACACTGACCAAACTTGAAAAACACTCTTTATTGGGTGAAGTTTTTGCCAGCGCCTTAGCCAACAATAAAAATTCTCGCGAAATTACCAAAGAAGCGATTGAAGAAACTGGCCGTGCCGTGGCGCATAAGCTAGAGCGCTATTTGCCTACTTTAGGCACCATTGCAACGGTTGCGCCTTTGTTGGGCTTGCTAGGTACCGTTATTGGTATGGTGGAATTATTTGGCTCATTTACCAATAGCGGCCACGATGTAGCCCAGTTTGCGCGCGGTATTTCAGTAGCCCTTTACAATACAGCAGCTGGTATTGTGGTGGCTGTGCCTGCCATGATTGCTTATCGCTATTTCCGCGCAAAAGTGGATGGAATTTTGGTGGATATGGAACAGCAGGCGATTAAGTTGGTAGAGATTCTACACGGCGAACGCAAATAACTTTTAGGAATTCGTTTGAAATCGATCTAATACGGCGTTATTTTTGTTTGTCGTACTAGACGTACTGCCTACACAAAAATGCCTTGTCTTAGAACGATTTGAAACAAATTCTAGATTTGAAACTGTTTTAAGTGATTTGGCAGTAAAAGGAAAAATATGAATTTTCAACGCGGTAAAAGGCACGAAGAGCTAGAGATGAATCTGGTGCCATTGATTGATGTGCTCTTGGTGATTATTATTTTCTTGGTGGTAAGTGCGACTTTTTCGCGTACCAGCGAGTTGCAAATTAATTTACCAACGGCAGAAGCCAGTAGCCCACAAGATAAACCCTTGATTATTACTGTAGAAGTGGATGCAAGTGGCCGCTATGTGGTGAATGGCAAAGCGGTAGAGAATGGCAGCATTAACGATATTTCTAGCGCACTAGTTAAAGCGGTGGGCAACGGCAAAGAGCCAACCATTGTGATTAATGCCGATGCAAAGGCTACGCATCAATCGGTTGTTAACGTAATGGAAGCTTCTAGGCTGGCTAATTTCACGCATATTACCTTTGCAACACAAGTAAACTCTGGCAAATAGTATGTGTAACCATAATCGTTCTGATCGTATTTGGTTAATCACATTTTAAAGGCACAGATTCAATAGAATCTGTGCCTTGGTTTAAATGGTTTTAGCTTTACCATTTGTTTTATTAAACTTTTTAGTATTTATTAAAGCGACTTCATCATCACTTATTCACACCTACTCGACTGATGATTTAA
>JAYWCF010000129.1:0-15469 GCA_043780715.1 Methylotenera sp.
CATCAAAAAACGAAATTTTAGCGCAAGCGTATTTAGAGCAAATGCTATCAAAGGCAGCCAAGCCATCTATTACGCAAATTGACGAATTTTACAAAGAAAAACCAGAGCTATTTGCCAATCGCCGCGTGTTTCGTTTGCAAGAATTAGCCATTAATGTGGGCAAAGATAAATATGCCGAAATTGCCGAAAAAGTTAGCACCACCAAAAATATTAATGAAGTAGCGGTTTGGCTAAAAGATAAAAATTACCCTTTTAACGCCAACAGCAATGTGCGCGCGGCTGAGCAATTGCCTTTGGATTTTTTAAAGAAATTGCAGCCACTTAAAGATGGCGATTTAATCGCGCTTTCAAATGAGCAATCAGTCAGCATTGTGCATGTGGCGGCATCGCAATCAGAGCCTATTACGCGTGAAAAAGCAGCGCCTATTATTGAGCAATATTTCTTAAATCAAAACAAAGCCGCTTTGGCCAAAAAAGAAATGGCAGCTTTAAATAACAAAGCCAAAATTGAATTCATAGGTGCTTTCGCCGATATGAAAAAAGGTGTGCAGCCTGCACCAACAGCCATTAAAAAAGCAGATGCGCAACAAACAGTAGCAGCGCCAGTAGTGGCAACTCCTGCAAAATCTAATCAAGTATCTGATAAAACTAAAAAAGATGCAGGCAATATGGATAAAGGCTTAGCAGGTTTGTAAGCACTTAATTAATGTTTAAAAATAACAAACTAAATTTGAAGGTGAATCGTTTGATACAACGTATTTTTGCTTGTTTAAGCCTATTAATATTATTGATGGTCAGTTTTGCAAGTTTAGCAGCAGAATCAGAAAAAGCTCCTTTTGAATCCAAGCGCGATTACATTTTGGGCGCTGGTGATATGGTGCGGATTAGCGTTTATGGTAGCCCCGATTTGCTAACAGAAGCGCGCCTTTCAGCCGCAGGCAGTATTAATTTTGCTTTAATTGGCGAAGTGGTTTTAGGTGGTTTAAGCCCACAATCAGCTGAAAAAAAGCTAGCCGATTTGCTTGAAAAAGGTGGTTTTGTTAAAAAAGCCCAAGTCAATTTAGTGGTTTTACAATATCAAAGCCAGTTTGTTTCAGTGCTGGGTGATGTATACAAACCCGGCAAATATTCGTTAGACCGCCCTAGTACTTTATCGGATGTGTTGGCCATGGCAGGTGGCAGCACGCCAAATGGCTCAGACATGATTACGCTGATTCGCGTAGCTGACGGCAAAACCACCAAACAAAGCTATGACCTGCGCGATTTAGTTAATAAGGCTGACCCAGCCAGCAATCCGCCATTATTAGGTGAAGATATTGTGTATGTTAATGCGCGTGAAGTATCTGTTTTGGGCCAAGTGAACCGCCCGGGTAAGTATTCAGTGGCTAGTGGAGTGCGCACGGTAATCGACTTTTTATCGCAAGCCGGTGGTGTTTCAGCAGGTGGTGCCGACAATATTATTGTGATTACCAAGCGCGATGGGAAAACCGAAAAACGCGAAATTGATATTGACCAACTTTACCGCAAAGGCGATACATCGGTGAATTTTGAGTTAGCCGATGGCGACTCTATCTATGTGCCCAGAACCCCTGTTTTTTACATTTATGGTGAAGTGCAGCGCCCAGGTGCGTTCAGATTAGAGCGCAATATGAACATTGCACAGGCCCTTTCAACAGGCGGCGGATTATCGCAACGCGGCACAGAACGCGGCATTAAAATTAAACGCACCGTTGATGGCAAGCTTAAAACGCTAGATGCCGCTTCTAGCGATGTATTAAAGGCGGACGATATTATTGTGGTGAGTGAAAGCCTGTTTTAAGCAAGCCAAAAATTACTCTAAATATATTCTTAAAAAATAGCCATTAACCACACAAAATTAATCAAATAAAAAGCGATTACACATGAGTTTTTCACAATTACTATCAATTTTAATGGCGCGCAAACTCATCGCTATTTGGGTGTTCGCGGTAACGGTGCTGGTTGCTACGGTGGTGAGTTTTTTATTGCCAAAAACGTATTCAGCTACCGCCACATTGTTGATTAACTCTAAAGGCGCCGACCCGGTGACTGGCCTTACTTTACCCATTACGCTAATGCCAGGCTATATGGCAACGCAAGTGGATATTATTCAAAGCCATAATGTGGCGCTAAAAGTAGTGAGCAAACTAGGCGTAACCAATAGCGATACCGCTAAAGAAGTGTTTGAAAAAGCTACCAATGGCGAAGGTAATATTGACGATTGGTATGCCGACCGCTTTTTGCAAAGCTTAAGCGTTAAGCCATCGCGCACCAGTGATGTGATTGAAGTTAGCTATGAAGGCGCAGACCCAGTATTTGCCGCGGCGTTAGCCAATGCTTTTGCTGATTCTTATATTAATACCAGTTTGCAAATGAAAACAGAGCCAGCCAAACAAGCGGCGGTGTGGTTTGACCAGCAAATAAAAGGTTTGCGCCAAAATGTTGAGCAGGCGCAGGCAAAGTTATCCGCGTTTCAACAAGAAAACGGCATTGCGTTTTCGGGTGAGCGCATGGATACCGAAGCGGCGCGTTTAAGTGAGTTATCTAGTCAGCTTGTAATGGCACAAGCGCAAACTTTTGATAGCACATCGCGCCAAAGCCAGCTTAAAAGAGGCGGTGCTTCAGAATCGCCTGATATTTTAGCCAATGGTCTAATTCAAGGCTTGAAATCGCAATTAGTACAAGCCGAAACGCGCCTTAATGAGGTTTCGCAGCGCTTGGGTGTGAATCACCCGCAATACCAAGCCGCGCAATCCGATGTGGCCAATATTCGCAATTTAATTCGGGTTGAAACCGCAAAAACCAGCAGCAGCGTCGGCCAAACCGCGCGCGTTTCGCAACAAAAAGAGGCAGGAATACAAGCCTCTTTAGCGCAACAAAAAGAGCGTGTGTTAAAACTAAAAAGCCAGCACGATGAAATGGCCGTGCTAGAGCGCGAAGTAGAAGGCGCGCAACGCATGTATGACAACGCCTTGCTACGTTTTGGCCAAACCAATATGGAAAGCCAATCGGGCCAAACTAATATTTCTGTTTTAAACCCAGCCATTGCGCCGCTTAAGCATTCAAGCCCCAAAATATTGCTGAACATTGTGCTTTCTGTATTTTTAGGTGCGCTATTGGGGATTGGTTTTGCGCTGGTGGCCGAAATGTTTGATAGGCGCGTGCGCTCTGCTGATGATTTAAAACAGCTTTTGAATATGCCATTGTTGGGCGAACTAAGCCGCCATGCGAATAAAAAAATCTCATTTAAAAATAAAATCAGTCAATTTTTAAACCAAAAATCAGCCAAAAAACGGGCCTTTAGTTTTTAACCAGCGATTTATTGAGAAACCCCATTTAGGCAGAAAAAACATGGATTCGAGTCAAGAGGCGCCGCAATTGAACAATACCGAAGCACAAGAAATGCATGCTGATATGCCTGATGCCAAGCGCATGGGTGATGCGTTGGCAAAACATGCCAAGCTGACGCAGCAAGATATTGCGCGTATTTTAGAGCTGCAACGCGATAAAAAAATACTGTTTGGCGAAGCCGCTAAAAAGCTGGGTTTGATAACCGAAGATGATTTGCAAAAAGTGTTATCAGAGCAATTTAATTACGCTTATTTGCAAGAGGGCAGCCATAAAATCAGCCCTTTATTAATAGCCGCACACAAACCATTTAATGCTGAAGTTGAGCAATTACGTAGCTTACGTAGCCAGTTATCACTGCGTTGGTTTGATCAAGGCAATAAAACCTTAGCGGTTACATCGGTCAGTAGCGATGACGATGCCAGCCAAATGGTGGCAAATTTAGCCATTGTGTTTTCGCAGCTTAATAAAAAAACCTTATTAATTGATGCCAATTTACGCAACGCCAAACAACATCAATTATTTAATATTGAAACCAAAATGGGCTTGGCTAATATATTGGCTAACAGGCAAGGCCAATACACATTAAGCAAGCATGAATCGTTGCCCAATTTAACCATTTTAAGCGCCGGCACTGCTGTGCCTAACCCGCAAGAATTGTTAAGCCAGAACAATTTAGCCACTTTGCTGGTGGATTTAGAAAATATCTACGATGTGATTTTAATTGATACTTCGCCCATACATTTGGGTTTAGATGTATTAACCGTGGTATCGAAAGCCAAAGCCGCCATTATTGTGGCCAAAAAAGACACCACTATGGTGGCCGATATGCAGCAACTAAGTCAGCAATTGTCGATGACAGGCGCAAAGGTCTTAGGTAGTGTTTTTGTAGATGCGTAGGGGTTGGCTGTGCAAGCAATAGCGCGCAATTTTAGCGATTTAAAAAGCCAAGCCCACATGATGTGGGTGCCAATTATCATCGGATTATTGGCCATGTATCTGCCTACTTATCAGCAAGTGCTAAGTAACTTATGGGTGCATGAAGACCAAGCGCATGGCCCAATTGTGCTGATGGTTATTGTGTTTTTGTTTTGGCAAAAGCGAGAGCATTTTGCCCTAAGCGCTGCGGATAAACCGGCGCCAATTTTGGGCGGCATTACCTTGTTTTTTGGTTTGCTGTGCTATGTAGCAGGCCGTTCGCAAGATATTTTTGTTTTGGATTTAGCTTCACAGATTTTTGTTTTGGCTGGCATTTTTCTGTTTATGCGCGGCTTGCCCATGCTAAAAGCGCTCTGGTTTCCGCTGTTTTTTATTATCTTTATGCTTCCATTTCCGCTGGATTCATTAACCTTGCCCATGAAAATGGCGGTTTCATATGTGACCGAAACCATTCTATTTTGGTTTGATTACCCGATTGCGCGTGAAGGCGTTATTTTGCAAATTGGGCAATATCAATTGCTGGTGGCCGATGCCTGCGCTGGCATGCATACCCTGATTTCGCTTGAGGCGTTAGGCCTGCTGTATTTAAGCTTGGTTAAGCACGATTCGCTGATCCGCAATATCACTTTAACCATCTTAATTATCCCAATTTCGTTTACCGCCAATGTAATCCGCGTAATAACGCTAACGCTGATTACTTATTATTTTGGTGATGAAGTGGGTCAAGGTTTTGTGCATGGCTTTGCAGGGATATTTCTATTTTTTGTCGCGCTAATGTTCATTATGACAGTGGATTCGATGCTGCAATATTTTGTGAAATGGAAGCAGAGGGCAGCCTAATATGCACCATTTAAACATGAAAAGTAAGCGCCATTTTTTGCTGATGCTGGTCATGATAGGCACATCGGTATTCGCCTATGCCGCGCGCCCCACCCATAAAATCGCCGATGAAGGCGAGCCTATTAACTTAGAGCAATTGATACCTAGCCAATTTAATGATTGGCGCACGGTGAATATGGCATCACAAATTATTAACCCAGAAACCGCCGCCGCACTCAATAAAATTTATGCACAAACGCTATCACGTGTATACGAAAACGGCCAAGGCCAGCGCATTATGCTATCTATCGCCTATGGCCGCGATCAAACCGATAGCGTAGGCGCACACGCACCAGAAGGCTGCTACAGTGGCCAAGGTTTCGCTGTTAATAGCATTGTAAAAGACCAGCTAAATACAGGCACTGGCCAAATACCAGTGGTGCGATTATTGGCCAGAAAATCCAACCGCATAGAACCCATCACCTACTGGCTTACCACCGGTAAAAAAGTGGGCTACCCCGGCTGGGAAACCAAAAAAATCAAACTGCAATATGCGCTAAGCGGCAGCATACCCGATGGCTTGCTAATGCGCGTATCCAGCGTAACTGCATCTACTGACAGCGCCGATGTAAACCAAGCCTACGACTTACAAACCCGCTTTACCAATGACTTATTAACCAGCGTTTCACCCAGCCAGCGCCTGCGTTTAACTGGTCAAATCAATAACATTTAGAATAATTTAAGAGATATGCCATGGCGAGCTCGCCTTACTCAAAAGAAAATGTGCGCAAAGGCATACTGCATTATTTGTTAGGGCGCGGCTTGGCTGGCGTTGCTGGTTTTGCCACGGTTATATTGCTGGTGCGCTTTATGGATGTGCAAAGTTATGCGGGTTTTACCGCATTAACGGGTTTAATTGCGCTATCAGGAATTTTAGCTGGATTAGGTTTGGATCGCGCTATTTCGCGCTATGTGCCAGAAGCAAGGCTTGAAAGAAACGCTAAAGAGCTGGGCCATTTTATTTGGCGTGTTACCGCCATTAAATTGCTGGCGGCTATTGCGGTTTCGGCTGTTTTTTACTGGTTTTGGCAACCCATTTTAAAGCTATTTTCAGATGTGCATTTAATCCATTTTCCGCTAGCCTTAGCCTGTTTTGTGGTTGCTGAAACGTTATTTCAACATTTCTCTGCCGTGTTTCAAGCCTTGCTAAAACAAAAAGCACTTACGCGCATATTAATCGTGCAATGGGCAGGCCGGTTAATCATGATTACTTGGGCCATTTTTGCCGATAAAGCCATTAGTTTGCATGAATCACTATTGATTATGGCGTTGCCAGAAATGCTGGGGGTTTTGGTTTTTGCGCTGGTGTTAATGCATTATCTAAGCCAACTTAAGGCATCGCAACAAGCCGATAGTATGATGAAAAGCAACAATCAAAACTGGCCAGATTGGCATGCAATTGCACGCATGGCTAGCCATAATTATGGGTTTACCTTGTTAGCGGCGCCGCCACAAGGCTACTTTATGAAAATGCTGGCCGCTATCTTTTTGCCCACTCAAATGGTCGCCGCCTATGGCTTTTTTATCAGCATTGCAGAACGCGTTAGGCAGTATATTCCGCTGCATTTGTTATATAGCCTGATTGAGCCGGTAATGATTGGCAACTATATTGAAAACCGTAGTTTTCCAATGTTAAATCAGCGCTGTCAATTGTTATATAAATCCAATTTGCTTTTATTAATTCCGCTAATGGCTTGGGTGCTAGCCGCTGGCGGTTTAATTGTCACTAGTTTAACGGGTGGAAAATTTCAAGAATACAGCTGGCTATTAGCGTTAATAATGTTGCAATTAACCGTTGGCAGCCATGTAGTGTTATTGCAGTTGATTTTGAATTCGGTGGGCGCTAGTCAGTTATTGGTTAAAGCGGGTTTTTTTGCATTAATTGGCATGGCCTTATTTTTAGCGGTCGCATTAAATGTGCATTTGTATTCATTAGTAGTCGCACCTTTGGTATTTTCTCTTATTTGCAATATCTATATTATTCAGGCGCTTAATCGCGCTGGGTATCCTTATAAGCTATCAAAACAACTTTTCTGGGGTGCAACAGTATCTGGTGCAATCGCTTGTTTGCTAGTGTATGTTGCTATGCGCCTAATATTCTCAGCAAGTTCAAATGCTTTTCTATTAACCGCAATAAGCGGTTTATTAACCAGTCTTGTATATATAGCCTGCCTGTATTTTTTTAAAGCAATTCGGGCAGAAGAAGTACAACTGGTTAAATCGATTTTGATTAAAACATGAGTAAACAATGCCAAAACAACAACAAAACCACTCAAGTGTTATTTTATCTTTACAGGCGGAGGCACGAAAAGTATTGGATCGTATTATTCCTGCGGATGCGCAGGTTATTTTGCTGGATTACCCCAATACAACCAATGTAGGAGATAGCCTTATTTGGTTGGGTGAAATTGCCTATTTAAATAGCAGAGGTTTAAAGCCACGTTATGTTTGTGATGTTGAAAACTATGATGTGAATACTATTAAAAAAATACTTAATAAAAATAGTATTTTATTGATGCACGGTGGCGGTAATTTCGGCACAGTTTGGGGAAAAATTCATAACTTTAGATTGCAAGTATTAAGCGATTTTCCCAACATTAAAATCATACAGTTTCCGCAAACCATTCATTTTGATGATGAAAACAAAATAAAAGAAATGGCGGACGCGATTCGCCAACAAGGAAATTACACATTATTGGCGCGAAGTGAAAAAAGCTATGCTTTTGCCAAGAAAAACTTTAATACAGAATTACATTTATGCCCAGACATGGCTTTCTTTATTGGTGAAATTAATCCTAAGTTAAAGCCAATATTAGACCGATTTATATTATCTAGAACAGATCATGAAAAATCTTCTGAAAGGCTTACAGATAAAACGCAATTTAGTCAGAGCTATAGCTACGAAATGGCCGATTGGCTAGAGCCTTCAATCTATGAACGATTTTTGCATCGACTTCAAATGCATAGTGTGGGTTTAAGAAATGCCATAGACCCCAGCAATTTAACGCTACTGGCCTTATGGAATCATTTGTCGGCTATCAGGATGAAGAGAGGTATTCAATTATTATCAAAAGGAAGCGTGGTGTTAACAGATCGATTGCATGCGCATATTTTGAGTATTTTAATTGGCAAGCCGCATGTAGTTGCTGATAACTCTTATGGAAAAATTAGCGACTTTTACCAAACTTGGACATATGGAAACACCAATTCGGTGTTGGTGAGTGATTCAAATACCTTACATGTTGAAGCCGATAAGCTAGATGCTTTGATTAACGCTAAATGAGCCTGACGCAAACCTGCATTGTGGTGACTTGCTTTTCTGAAAGCCAGCCTGGCTTTTTAGATTTTTCGTATCGTGTGCAAGCATTAGCTAAACATTATCAACTGACTATATTAAGCCAAGACACACTTAGCCAATCAGAGTTGACGATTGAAGGCGCCAATTACTTAGCATTGGGGCAAAAAAGTGGCAAGTTAGGCTGGTTAACTTATTTATTTAAGGCGGCTAGTTACATACGTAATCAGCAGCCAAGTTTGGCAGTTTTGCTGCATTCCAGCGCCGCTCCAATTAGTTTAATGGTTGGCAAAATACCCACCGGCTTGTACTGGAATGAGCACCCGACCAACTTGATGCACGTAGCAAAAGCATTTTCACCCATGCGTAATACCTTGGCAAAACTAGCACATTGGCTGGTTTTTTTCGGGGCAAAACGTGCTGATTTAATCATGCCAATTGGTGAAGATCATCATGCAGATTTAATACGGCATGGCGCAGATACTGCAAAAATTAAAATGATTTATATGGGGGTAGCTGATCATTTTATGCAAAACCCTGCGCACAAAGTGCTGCCACCAAATGAAGCGATACACTTGATGTACATTGGCACTGTAAGCCAAGCGCGTGGGCGTGATGTGATGCTAGAAGCCATCGCTATTTGGGCTAAACGAAACAGTCAGTTTGAGCAAGATTATGCCGTTAAGTTAACCATTGTTGGCGCTTCAAAACCAGAATTAGCTTATTGCCAGCAGCGAATTAACGATTTAAATATTGCAGAGTTAGTAACTGTGATAGGGCGTGTATCAGGCCATGAAATTCCACAGTATTTAGCGCAAGCCGATATTGGTATTTGTCTGTGGGAGCAAAATCAGTGGAACGAATTTAACCCACCAACAAAATTGTTTGAGTATTTGGTGGCGGGTGTGCCTGTGTTGGCGAGCAATATTCGCACGCATACAAGATACATACATAATTGGAAAAACGGGTTGATATTTGATTACGATGCAGCAGATCTTGCAAAGGCTATATTAAAGCTCTGCAAGCAGAAAAGCATGATTCCAGCTATGAAAAATCAGGCCGTCATATCTGGCGAGCAATATAGATGGAGCAAAATTGAGCCCGTTTTTTTAGCAGAACTACAAAATTTACTCACCCTTAAATTAAATAGAAATAAGCTTTAGCAATAATGCGCATAGCAAACCACACACACAGCTTTTGGGTAAAACTGGCTTTTTTTGCAGCAGCCAGCGGGCTTGCCTTTATGTTTGGCTTAATTTCAGTCACTGCGAATCCTATTTTTATTGGGTTGGCTGTGGGTTTGGTTGGCGGTACGTTTTTACTGGCAATTCCTAAAAAAACCATCATGCTGGTCATTGCGCTTGGGCTTGCAACGCCAGCTTTGCTAGATATGATGGGCCACGGCTTTAATCGTGTACTGTGGGCCGTTTCAATGATGGCACTACTGTTATGGATACCAGCGCTACTTAATTTATTTAGTTTTAACCCGCAGCATAAAAAACATATACCGCTATTTATTTGGCTATTGCTGGTGTTTGTAATGTATGCACTCATTGTCACGGCTTCACAGTTAAATGGTATGGGCGAACTGTTTTCTGGCTTTAAACGATACTTCCAAGCATTTGGCTTATTGTTGGCCATGGTTACTTTAGCCAATTCGCAAAAAGATTTTAATTTTTGGCTTAAATTATTGCTAATCATCGCGCTATTGCAATTGCCATTTGCCATTTTTGAACGGTTTGTTCTAGTGCCTTTGCGTGGCGGTTTAGCCGCAGGGGGTGAAACAACCGATGTCGTGGCGGGCACCATGGGCGCTAATCTGGAAGGAGGTAGCCCTAATGCCATTATGGTGACATTTGTATTAATTGCATTTGCATTTGTGTTTTCGCGTTGGAAAGCGGGCTTAATCGAAACTTCGCGCGCGCTGTTGTTTTCGGCAATTTTATTGATACCGTTAGCGCTTGGCGAAACAAAAGTAGTGGTAGTGATACTGCCTTTACTGGCTTTTGTCATGTTGCGAAAAGATATTATGCGCGAACCCACAAAATATATTCCGGTATTTGGGTTAGTGATTGTATTAACGGCAATATTGGCCTATTTTTATGTGTATATCATGCTAAAAAGTAGTTTTGGTGAAGCCATTTTAGGCACCATAAGTTACAACGTGCAAGATGTTGGTTACGGCACATTGCTGCTTAATCGAACCACTGTCATGACTTTTTGGGCTAAGTTTCACAGCATGCAAGAGCCCGTTAGCTTTCTATTTGGTCATGGACTTGGTAGTTCATATGGAAGCGGTTTTGATGCAGGTCACATTGCTCGTTTATACCCCAACTATGGCATTAACTTAACCACTGTTTCTACCTTATTGTGGGATTTAGGCGTTGTTGGATTAATTTTATATGTGAGTATTTACTTGGCGGCTTGGGTGCAAATTAGCAAAGTGTGGCGCAACACGGCAAACACACAAGTAAAAGCAGATTGTATGGCGCTGCAAGCGGGCATTGCATTAACAATCTTCTTTCTAATTTACTCTGACAGCCAAGTAAATTTATTAGTGCATGAAATTATAATTGCAGTGCTGTTGGGTTACGCCGCCTTTTTATATCAGCAGCAACAGCGCGAAATACAATCAGCTCAAAAAGCTGTTATCTAGAATGCATATTCTGTATTTAACGGCAGAACAGTGGCCTACTTTTAGAGCCGATGTGACCACCTTATTTGGTAAATATTTACCGCGTTTTGGCGTGACTTGCGATTTAGTGACGGAGCAAGATGTAAACGTAGAAAACGCAGCGGACTGGCCAGCGGGAAAAGCGATTTTATGCAAAGTGACCAACAATCGTGCAGGGCAATATGTGCTCAAATTTTTACATCAATGCAAGGTGTTAATCACTGCCGATTATGCACGGTATCAAGCGGTGCAAGTGCGTGATATGACGCTAATTGCATTGGTGGCCATCGTGATGTGCAAATTAAAAAATATCCCGTTTTACTATTGGCTTTCATACCCGCAATCAGAGGGTCAAATAGAGCGTGCAAAAGCACGCGGTGTAAATGCTGGCATGCGTTATTGGTTTCCGCTATTGCAAGGCTTTATTGGCAAAATTTTGCTGTATAAAATCATTCTGCCTAATGCCAATCATGTGTTTGTGCAAAGCCAAAACATGTTGCAAATGCTGGCGCTAAAAGGTGTTAATCCACAAAAAATGACCCCAGTACCAATGGGTGTGGATTTAGAAAATGCACAGCCAGATAAGATTATAGCCAGCGATGATGCGCGGCTTGTGGGCAAGCGAGTCATTGTTTACTTAGGTACTTTAGATCAATCGCGTCAAATTCCTATTTTGTTTGAGATGCTTGTCATGCTAAGGCAACAAATGCCTGATATTTTGCTGGTGTTGGCAGGTGATGTAGAAGACAAAATGCATCGTGATTGGTTAAAGCAAGAAGCGCAAAGGTTAAATGTTATGCAACATATTGTGTGGACAGGTTGGCTACCCATGCAAGAAGCATGGCGCTATTTAAAAGCAGCCGAAATCGGCTTATCGCCTTTTCCAAGAGGTTATTTGCTGGACATGGCATCACCAACAAAAGCGGTTGAATACATGGCTTTTGGCTTGCCGATTATTGCCAATGACAATCCTGATCAGATGCAGGTGTTAAAAGAAAGTGGCGCAGGCAATTGTGTGGAGCTTAATCCTGCAAAATTTGCGAACGCCGTGCTTGAATTAATAAACGATGAAGTACGAAAAAAAGAAATGGCGCAACAAGGTTTGATATATGTTCACAAAATACGTGGCTACGATATTTTGGCAGAGCAGTTAGCTAGCAAGTACCGCCAATTACAACAATAAAAAAGCCATTTATGTTTACAGTATTTACTCCCACTTTTAACCGTGCGCATACTTTACATCGTGTTTTCGATAGCTTGGTCGCGCAAACACATCGCGACTTTGAATGGGTTGTTGTAGATGACGGCTCAAGCGATGGCACGCAACAGTTGATTCAGCAATGGAAAGCAATTGCCGATTTTCCAATTTTATATACGCTACAACCCAATTCTGGCAAGCATATAGCCTTTAATAAAGGCGTTGCTTTGGCGCAGGGCGATTTATTTTTACCCATTGATTCTGATGATGCCTTCTTGCCAGATGCGTTAGAGAAAATGTTGTATTGGTGGCAGCAGATTCCAACGCTTGATAGAGCGCAATTTACGGGTGTAGTAACATTGTGCCAATATGAAAACGGTGATATTTGTGGCGACTTATTTGCAAAACACCCTTTGGATACTAACGCTTTAGATTTGAGCCACAAATACAAAAAACGCGGTGAATGCTGGGGTTTTCATCGCACCGAAGTACTAAAGCAATATCCTTTTCCTGCTGATAAAGCCGTGCGTTTTGTGCCAGAAAATATCGTATGGGATGCCATCGCCAGTCAATACAAAATCCGTTGCATTAACGAACCGTTAAGAATTTTTTATCAAGATTCTGGTAACCAAATTACAAAAGCTGACCCAAAAAAAAAGGCGCTGGTAAAAGACTATTTTTTACAACTGATTAACAGGGATTTGCGCTACTTTTTTGATGACCCACTCACTTTTACTAAATGGGCGGTGCTGTATGTGCGCTATAGCTTTCACGCGGGAGATAGGAGATTCTTGAATCCGACAAGATATAGCAGCAATGGCGCCTATTTGCTTTGTTGCTTAGCTACATTGCCAGGTTTTGGTGTGTATTTAACAGATACAGCATTAATGATTAAAAACAAATGAAACAGAATTTTTCTGTTTTAGATGGTATGCGTGGCATAGCTGCCATTTTTGTTTTAATACTGCATACAGGTTCTTATTGGCGAAATGTAGATTTTTACCATAGCTACCTTGCGGTTGATCTATTTTTTGTTTTAAGCGGCTATGTAATCGCACATGCCTATGAAAATAAACTTGCTAACCATTCGTTAAGTATTAAAAACTTTATTCTCACTCGATTAATACGGTTGTATCCGATGTATTTTTTATCAATAGTTTTAGTCGTTATTCTTTTGATAATGAATTACCCAGCTAAATTTAATCCTGAGAGCAATGTATCCAATTTAATATCATCTATAGGATTAACAGTTTTATTTTTACCATCTGTTTTGCCGGGCAATATTTATTTGTTTCCACTAAATACACCTTATTGGTCTGTATTTTATGAGCTGATAATCAATTTTTTGTATGCCTTAGCAAGGCCAGTTTTAAAAAATAAAATGTTGTGTGTTATTTTGCCAATATTAGCTTTGTTATTAATGGCTATGGCTCATTTGCATGGCGGCGTAGGCGCTGGAGTCACTTGGCGATACACCTCAATTGCCTCAGCTCTCACACGTTCAAGTTTTGGTATTTTGTATGGTGTGTTGTTGTATCGGGTTGGTAATCAATATTTATCTGGTTTAATTTTGCCTGCTTGGGCATTAATAGCCATTATTGCCGCCGTTTTAATGGCCCCAAATTTAGGTATTTTTAACGGTTTTTTTGATCTATTTGCATTGTTTTTTATTTTTCCAGCATGCGTAATACTGGGCACACGTTGCAAAGTTAATGCATCATCAAACCCCATAAGTTTTAAAATTTTCACCTTGCTAGGTGCGGCGAGTTACCCAATTTACCTCATGCATATACCTATTTCAGGTATCGCATATCATTTTTATGGTGATGCTGTTGAAAAATATGCGCCATTAAGCGGGGGGGTGCTGCTGACTATATTGATTATTTCTGTAGTAATTATAGAAAAGTATATCGATATACCGATTAGAAGATACTTGGTCAGTAAGTATGTCAAATAACATAACTGCTAAACGCTTAAATCACTGCGTATTAGCTATATTAATACTAACCTTTGAATTAAGTGGGAATGCGCTGCAAGCTTCACCTACTTGGGTTGCAGTCAAAGATGTTTCGTTAATGATTGAACCTGGCAGCATATTGGATTTTTCTAATTTAACATCCCCCGTTGAATCGATTAACACTGCTCTTTTAGTGAATAACAAGGGACAATTTTATAAGAAAAATCAACCAGATCAACCTTTACGTTTTTTAATGAACAATATTACTTTTGGTAATCAAGTAGGCGGCATACCAAACCATGCTGCTATAGATTTATACATTAAACAGTATCGTTTGCATGGCTATAACATGGCGCGTTTAGATTTTTTAGAGATGTCGCTAATGGATAAGCGCGATAAAGATTTCGATTTTAATCCTGAGCAACTAGACCGGTTTTATTACTTAATGGCCGCATTAAAGCGCAATGGTTTTTATTATATTTTAAATGGCTTAAGTAGCGGAAACGGTGCTTATGGCAATATTAATGAGCGCTGGATCAGTAAAAAGGGGCTTCATACTGGCGTGTATTTTGATACCGAAAGCCAAATGCATTGGAAGCAGTTAATAAACAAAATGTATGGCAGTGTAAACCCCTATACGGGTTTGGCAACCATCAAAGACCCCGCCTTCACGGGCATGATTTTAGTTAATGAAAATAATTTAACTTTTGTTAATCGTAATGGAGTTAATCCCGTTTTTAAAACGCCATTTGCCAAATGGCTTAAAGCTAAATATGGAAGCAACGTTGCACTTAAGTCGGCTTGGTCCAGTAAAACCAGTGGAATTAGCGAACTAAAATCCAATGAAAATATAGACGCTAATCAAATCAACTTTCCATCTTCAGACGCATGGACATCGCTACGCATGGCTGATACACAGGCTTTTTTTGTGGATACTGAAAAAAAGACTGCTGATTGGATGACGCAATATGTGCGTAACTTAGGCTTTGCAGGCCAAGTATCTAGCTACAATTTATGGAATGCACCTGCCGCCCATGCCACACGTGGACAATTTAACTGGGTGGATATGCATAATTATTTTGCGCACCCTGATTATGTGGGCACGCAATTAAAAGTTCGCCAAGATAGCATGCTTGAAAATAATGCCGCCTATATCAGAGA
>JAYWCF010000130.1:0-2055 GCA_043780715.1 Methylotenera sp.
AAAAGCCTTATAAATTGGTAGGTTACGGTTTTAAGACACAGCAATCCACAAAGTTATCCACAGATTTTGTGGATGGAAAAACGGAAAAAACAAGACAAATAAAAATGCAAGAAAATAATTAAATATTATTTATACGATTAACGCTTTTTAGGCGCATTAAAATTGATTAAAACCTTGCAATTTAATCATAAGCCATATTTTTAACAGAGTGAGTTGCATGAAAGTAGCGAATCAAACTTATCGAACCATTTGGCCAGACAAGCGCTGTAAGTTTGTGCACATTATCGATCAAACCCAACTTCCGTTTGCATTCAAAGTGTTGCAAATTCACTCCTTAGAGCAAATGGTAAACGCGATTAAAACCATGCAAGTGCGCGGCGCACCTTTAATTGGCGCGGCTGCGGCTTATGGCATGGCGCTGGCTATGTTAGAAAATGAAGCGGACGATTATTTGCTGGCTGCCGCGCAATTGCTAATTAATAGCCGCCCAACCGCGGTTAATTTGGCTTGGGCGGTTAATCGCATGCTGGCCGTTTTGCAAGAGGCGCCATTAAACCGCCGCAACATTACCGCTTGGCGCCAAGCGGCTGAAATAGCGCAAGAAGATGTTGAGCAAAATCAGCGCATTGGTCAGCATGGTCTAGGCTTAATCAAAAATTTATATAAAGATAAGACCTTTAATATTCTTACTCATTGCAATGCAGGCTGGCTAGCCACGGTGGATTACGGCACGGCATTAGCGCCAGTTTTTGCCGCGCATGATGCAGGGCTTAATGTGCATGTGTGGGTGGATGAAACGCGTCCGCGCAACCAAGGCGCCGCGCTTACAGCATGGGAGCTGGGTCAGCATGGCGTACCCCATACGTTAATTACCGATAACGCAGGCGGGCATTTAATGCAGCACGGTTTGGTGGATATGGTGCTGGTGGGTGCAGACCGCGTGACGGCTAACGGTGATGTGTGCAACAAAATTGGTACCTATTTAAAGGCGTTGGCGGCTTTTGATAATAGTGTTTCTAATCAAAGAATCCCATTTTACGCGGCAGTGCCCAGCCCAACGATTGATTGGGCGATAACGGATTATAAACAAATTGAGATTGAGCAACGCCATAGTGATGAAGTGCACTTTATACAAGGCTTGGCGGCCGATGGCAGTGTGCAAAATGTTCGCTTAACTCCTATAGAATCTAATGCGGCCAACCCTGCATTTGACGTAACACCCGCCAGATTAGTCACCGGCATTATTACCGAACAAGGCGTATTTGCACCTAAAGATTTGCATCAAACAAAGATAAAAGCCCAATAATCATGGATAGAATGCGCCGAAATTTGATGATAGCCACATTATCCACCGCCGCGGCTGGAATGTTTGGCTTGAGCGTTGCGCGCCAAAAAGAGCTTAAAAAAAGCATCCCAGCGCCAAACGCAAGGCTTGGTATTAATCTTAACAGTGTGGCTTACTGGACTAGCGAGTTTCCATTTGTGGATTTTTTTAAGCAATCGGGCGAATGGTTTATTGAAGGTAAAGAGCATGCTTTTGCACTAGATGCCGATGGCTGGATAACGCAATTGCCGCTTGGTATGGTTGCTGCAACAATGGTTAGCGTGTTTGAAGGTGAGCATTTCCCCAGTGGCGATTATGTGATTTTGTATGATGGTGAGGGCGTTATTAAGGTGCCTAATCATTTACATAAATCCGCGCAAGCAGGGCGCCTAGTAGTGAATGTAAATGCCAAAAAAGGCCATTTTAAGCTGGAAATTAGTAAGATTAACCCGCAAAATTACATTAAAAATATCCGCATTGTGCCTATCGCACATGAAAAAACCTATCAGCAGAATCTCTGGAACCCAGCCTTTTTAGCGCGCTGGCAAGGGGTGGCTTGCTTACGATTTATGGATTTTATGCAAACCAATAATTCGCCAAAAGCCATTTGGGCAGACCGCGCTAAGCCAACAGATGCACGGTTTGGCAAAGGTGTGCCTTTAGAATGGATGGTTGATTTAGCTAATTTACTCAATTGTGATGCTTGGTTTTGCATGCCGCATAAGGCCAAT
>JAYWCF010000131.1:0-2051 GCA_043780715.1 Methylotenera sp.
CTCACCGATTACCGCAGCGGCGCAATTGGCCGCGTTAGTTTAGAAACGCCGCTTAGCCGCCAAGCAATGATGCAAGCCAATTTACCAGTCATTATTGCAACCGAACCAGCGCCTGAAATTGTTGCGGACGATGTAAGCGAGCCTTAAACTTGTTAAAAGCTAGCTTGTTTATGCAAATGATATAAACAAGCCGTACACTCTGAATGTGTATCAATTTGAAAGCACTCATCATGCAAAAACAGATTATGCCATTGCTCAGTATGTCGGCTTTGCTTGCGCTTATTAATGCGATTAATTATCCCTTTTTTAATGCACTAGGTATAACCGGTGTCACTTTAATTAATCTACTGGTGGTGGTTATCGCCGCCTATTGCTGCAATTTTTTTGTGGCGGCTATCACCGCTTTTTTAGCGCTGTTAAGCATCAACTATTTTTTTATTGAGCCGCGCTACACATTTGAAGTAGCCAATCTACAATCTTGGCTGGTATTGGGCTGCTTTCTCATTGTTTCTATGGTGATTAGCACGCTGGTAAAACAATTAAAATATCAAACTGAACAATCACTTATCGCCAAAAAGCATGCGCAGTTTGCCAGAATCTTGGCTGAAAAATTAGCACTCGCCACCGATGTACCGCAATTATTACAAGACACCTGCGGCTTGTTGCAAGCCGAATTTAATCGCCCATTTTGCATTGCCAGCTTTGAGATTAGCCAATACACGCTTAACCAAGCTAATTTTACGTTGCCCGACGCGCGTCTTTTTGATTGGGTATCAACCAATGGCAAGGCAATCAGCCCTTATACCGATTATTGGACAGAAACTTTTACGCCGGCCAAACAATGGTTGATTCCATTTAGCCGCCTGCCAAGCAAAGACCCTATTTTGGTGGTGGATGAAGCTATTGATGAAGATAACGCGGATACTTTTGCAAGTATTAAATCTTGCGTAGACCAAGTTTCGCAAGCGTATCAACGACTTATACAAAGTGGCAAAGCCAAACAATCTGAATTATTGGCACAAGAAGAGGCGATTCAAAGCGCCCTGCTGGCTTCCATTTCGCATGATATGCGCACACCGCTTACCTCTATTTTGGGCGCCGCAACCACACTGCAACAAGCCGATTTAGCACCTGAGCAAGCCAAACAACTTAATGTATTAATAGCCTCACAGGCGCGCTATTTAGCCAATACCACTGAAAATATTCTGTCACTCATCCGTTTAGAATCCAACCAAGCCAGCCAAATTGCGATGGATTGGCAATCGCCAGAAGAGTTAATTGGCGTTGCCAACGCCATGTATCAAAGCCGAGGTGAATCGCTTAATTTGGCTGTCAATATTCAGGATGCTGAGCGATTAATACAAGGCAACGCCAACTTATTGGTGCAGGCGTTAATTAACCTGATTGATAACGCCAAACAGTTGCATACTGGCAGCGAGCCTATTTTAATAGAAGTGATTCAGCAAAATAATTTTATTCACATTAGTGTTTGTGACAGAGGACCTGGCTTTGATGCAGGCTTTAGCGCGAATAAAATCAAAAAATTCACATCCACCAACAGCAAGGGATTTGGCTTGGGATTATCCATTGTGCAAGCGATTGTTAGTTTGCATAATGGCTTGCTGACTTTTACGCAAAGGCAAGGTGGCGGCGCGTGTGTGACATTAAGCTTTCCGCTGCAAGACCCGAAAATTCAAGCTGATTGATGCAAACTATGTCTGTTAAAAGCGTGATATTGATCATTGAAGATGATGCGCAGATTAGCCAATTTCTGCAATCCAGCCTTAAAGCAAATGGCTATACAAGCATTTGTGCCCACACCTTGTTAGATGGCAAACAACTTTTTAATGCGCATAAACCCGCGCTAATTATTTTAGATTTGAATCTACCCGATGGCGATGGCCGCGATTTTATCAGCGACTTGCGGACACATTCCGATATTCCCATTTTGGTATTATCGGCGCGCCAATTAGAGCAAGAAAAAGTGGCTTGTTTTGATTTGGGTGCAGATGATTATTTGGCCAAGCCATTTGGCGTTAATGAATTGCTTG
>JAYWCF010000132.1:0-2051 GCA_043780715.1 Methylotenera sp.
CTCGGCCAATCGTTCCACCTTGCGTTATTGAATCTCCAATACATAGTATTTTTGTATCTTGAGAATGCTTGTGATTAAAGCTGTTATTGCTAGCGTGTATCTCAACATTAAATATTAACAGTGTTAATAAAATTGTATAAATTCTAATTTTTTTTGATTGACTGCATTAAATGTGAAACATCCGTTTAATTATTGGTAACAATAATTATCCGCTAAATTAGCGCACTAGTAATTAATATGCAAATAATTAACCTTATTTTAACAAGGCTTGAATACAAAAAGATTAATTAAAATTTAGAATTTGGCTGAAGCTTTAAATTCCCACAGACCTAAGTATTAGCGGAAATTAATCAAATCAAATAGGATTAGAAAAATTTTACGACACCAATTATCGAATCAGAACTTTCAATAACCTTCCCTAGGTAATATGATTTTAGAATATGAAAAGGATCGATACTAATGTCTGTAGGGTGTATGAATAAATTGGTTTTATCTAGCTTAATTAGACGCTTTAAAGCGATATTGCACTTTAGGCTAGCCGCACTAAGAAGCGTATAATTACTATTACTTATTTTGTTTTTAGCTAATTATTTTGACCACTATTAAAATCACCAAAAAACCCAACGACGCGGCAACCGCTAGTAAAACGCCTGTGCGTCGTGTTGATCCATCTAAGCGTGACAGAACGTCGGCACCGCCTAAGCCTGTGGCTAGGGAATCTGCTGTTAGAGAAGCTGATGCTAAATCACCACAGGAGCCTAAAATGGATTCCCGCACTCGTGGGGCTGACGGCAATGATGCGGGGCGTGCTAAGGCTTCAGATAGTGCACGTCAGCGTAATCATCGTTTTGATGGCAAGGCGCATGGTGAGCCGTTTGCGGAGCAATCTGCTGATAGGCCTGCTTATAAGTCTGACGAAAATCGGCCGCTTAGAAGTTCATTAAGGGCGGATGACAGCGAACCAAAACAACACAAACCGGCTGGTGTAGATACGCGAGTTACTCCGCGCCCTGATAAAAATGAGCCGCAATATCGACAAGCGCCGCGCCGTGGTGGCAAGGTGCGCGATGGTTATGATGCGGTGGCAGCGCCGCAATATGGCGCAGCAGCTAAGGCGGCTTATAAATCATCACCTGTAAATGTGGATATGCCGCGCCTTTCTAAAGTGATGGCGGAACGCGGTATTTGCTCACGCCGCGAAGCAGATGAATGGATTGTGAATGGCTGGGTAAAAGTAGATGGCGTGATTATGGAAACGCTGGGCACGCGCATTAAGCCTGACGCCGAGATTTTGATTAGCGGCTATGCCTATGAACAACAAGCAGAGCAAGTGACCATCTTGCTACATAAGCCTGTGGGCTATGTAAGCGGGCAGGCAGAAGACGGCTACCAGCCTGCGATTGTATTGGTGCACCCAGACAATGAATGGATGGATGACCCTGATTTAAGTGACTACAATGCTAAAGAATTTCAGCGCGGATTTTTGCATGGCTTAGCACCAGCAGGCCGTTTGGATATTGACTCAACAGGTTTGTTAGTGCTCACTCAGGATGGCCGCATCGCGCGCCATTTGATTGGTGAAGACTCAAGTGTTGAAAAAGAATATTTGGTGCGGGTTGAAGGCACATTAAGCGATGCGGATTTGCAAAGTTTAAACCACGGTTTAAGTTTGGATGGCGAAAAATTGAAGCCTGCCAAAGTAAGCTGGCAAAATGAAGACCAATTGCGCTTTGTGTTGCGCGAAGGCAAAAAACGCCAAATCCGCCGCATGTGCGAAATGGTGGGCTTATTTGTGGTTGGCTTAAAACGCGTGCGTATTGGTAGCGTTAACTTAGGCAAATTACCACCTGGGCAGTGGCGTTATTTAAGAGATAACGAACGCTTTTAACTTAACATTTTCAGCAATTAATTAGTGCATAAAGTAGTTTAAAATGCGCTGCATTGGTGCAACGCATTTAAATAGCCTCTTAAAAATTGTAATTGCTTTAATAGGTTTTATAAGATAAAAACTTACCATTTAATACAATTTTCACGCGGTCGCCCATTGGGTT
>JAYWCF010000133.1:0-5903 GCA_043780715.1 Methylotenera sp.
CGGTCTTTCGAAAAAAGCAGAAGTTTGGAGATTAACCATGGCACGTGTATGTATGGTAACTGGCAAAAAGCCAATGGTGGGTAACAATGTTTCTCACGCACAAAACAAAACAAAACGTCGTTTTTTACCTAATTTACAAAACCGTAAATTTTGGGTTGAGAGCGAAAACCGCTGGGTAAGCATGCGCATTACTAACAATGCGCTACGTACAATCGACAAAAATGGTATTGATGCCGTTCTTGCAGGTATGCGTGCTGCTGGTCAGAAGATTTAACGTTAACAAGCTTAACGCAATCAATTAAGGTAGAACATCATGCGTGAAAAAATTAAATTAGAGTCAAGTGCTGGTACAGGTCATTTCTATACCACTACTAAAAACAAACGTACCATGCCAGAAAAAATGGAAATCAAAAAATTTGATCCAGTGGTACGCAAACATGTAATTTATAAAGAAACAAAACTTAAATAACAGAACTAATATTCAGTTCCTAGAATTTAGTCTTTTGTTTAAGCAAAAAGCCCGCAATGCGGGCTTTTTTGTTGGTTAAGCGTTATTTATGCGGTTTATTTAATATAGTTTAATTTGGAAAAATTTAACTAAAATAGTTAATTTGAATAGCTCTTACTACTTTACGTTTAAAGTTTCCGCAGGCGGCTCGACTGTATCAGCTTTTATTTCAGCAACATTAAGCACTCTAACCTCACGTTGTGGAAACGGAATCGAAATACCGTTTTCTTTAAATGCTTTCCACAATGCTAAAAACAGTTCAGATTTTAATGCTAGCTGGCCATTTTCCGGGTCTGAAATCCAAATAGACAAATTCATATCCACGCCACTTTCAGCAAAAGCCTTAATGGTGGCTACTGGCTCTGGCGTTACAAGTACTCTCTCGTTGTCTTGGGCGACTTGCTTCATCAATGCCAGCACTAACTCTAAATCGCTGTCATAGCCCACCTGCACGTCTAACAGCACCCTACTGTTGCGATCAGTAAACGAATGATTAATCACCGCATTGATAATCAACATTTCATTCGGCACAATCACCTGCGTGCCATCTAATTTTTTTAGAACCAAGTAACGCGTACGTAAATCGGTAATCACTCCATAATGTTTATCTTCAATGGTGACGATATCGCCAATTTGCATGGATTTATCCAGCAACAAAATAAAGCCACTGACATAATTACTGGCAATACGCTGCAAGCCAAAGCCCAAGCCTACACCCAAGGCACCACCAAATACTGAAAGCAGTGTTAAATCTAGGCCAGCGGCCGATAGCCCTACCATAATCGCAATAAACAGTAGTGCAATTCTGAACACTTTGCTTAACACCACGCGCATATTCATATTGATTTGCGCCGCTTTCATTAACTTGTTTTCGACAACACGACTAACCCACAGCGCAACGAATATGGTGGCAAATATCGTCAATAAGGCTTGCAAAATGACCAGTAAATTTAGGTTGGTTTTACCAACGTTAAATTCAATATCCTTCAAAGTATGAGTCACTTCTGGCAATAGACCGCTTAAATAAAACGCTAAAATCACCCAAATACTGGCCGAAATGGTGTTTTCTAAGGTTTTAAGCAAGCCGCCCGGTGAAATGACATAGCGAATGCCATACACAATCAGCCGAATCACCGCCATAGCAATCAGCAATCGACTGGCTAGGTGCAACAAGCTGGTATGTTGCCAATAGCTTAGTATGACTTTACCGATTAATAGAAAAAGTAAAGTGGATAGCGGAAACAGCACGCGATTAATGCTGCCAATGCCTAAGCGCCAATTTTCAGGCGCACTGCGCATCACATAACCACGTAGCGCGCCATTAATGAGCCAAGCAATGCTACACGCGATTACAATGATTCCAAGCTGCCACAGCGCTGCTGGCGTTGATAAATCTTGTATGGTTTCTTGCCAAATCAGTTGAATTTCATGATTCATATTAAGTGGGGTTACTTTTAAATATGGGATTTAAGCTAAGTTATTAAACAACTTACACGCTAAATTAAAAATATGGTGGCAATGCCCAAGAAAATAAAGAATCCGCCGCTATCTGTCACCGCGGTAATCAGCACACTAGAACCAACCGCTGGGTCGCGACCCAGCTTATTCATCAACAACGGAATCATCACACCCATAATAGCCGCTAATAGCAAATTCAACGTCATGGCCGCCATCATCACTAGGCCTAGCTGATAATTATTATAAAGCGCATAGGCAATCAGGGCTAAAACACCGCCCCAAATCAAGCCATTTAACAAGGCAACGCCTAACTCTTTAGTGACTAATGATTTCATGTTGTGTGTGGATACTTGGCCAAGCGCCAAGCCGCGCACAATCATAGTAGTGGTCTGGTTGCCCGAGTTACCGCCAATACCGGCCACAATCGGCATTAAAGCAGCTAAAGCCACAATTTTTTCAATAGAGCCTTCAAATAATCCAATCACGCGCGATGCAACTAGCGCTGTAATTAAATTAATCGCCAACCAAGCCCAACGGTTTTGTACCGATTTCCAAACAGAGGCGAAAAAGTCCTCTTCTTCACGCAAGCCTGCCATGGATAATTTATCGCTATCGGCTTCATCGCGAATAAAGTCCATTACCGCATCTACAGTAATTCTGCCGATTAACTTTTTGTTTGCATCCACTACTGGCGCGGTCACCAAGTCATAACGCTCAAACGCTTTTGCGGCGTCATCAGCAATATCTTCAGGATGAAATACCACCGCATCTTCTGCCATAACATCGGCCACATTTACGTCTAAATCATTTACAACCATGCGTTTTAGCGGCAAAACACCTAGCAAAATATCGTTTCTATCCACCACAAACAGCTTATCGGTATGATCTGGCAAGCTGCCCAGCTTACGCAAATAGCGCAACGCTACTTCTAGTGTAATGTTTTCGCGAATGGTAACAATGTCAAAATCCATCAACGCGCCAACAGCATCATCTGGATACGATAAAGCCGATTGCAAGCGTTCGCGATTCTGCGAATCAAGACTATCCATTAAGTCTTGCAACACGTCTTTTGGTAAGTCAGGCGCTAAATCGGCAAGTTCATCGGTGTCTAGTTGCTCAGCCGCCGCCAGCAACTCTTCAGAATCCATATCAGCAATAAGCGTTTGCCTAACGGAATCCGATACTTCCAGCAGAATTTCACCATCACGTTCTGCTTTTACCAATTCCCATACTTTAAGTCGCTCATCTAAGGGAAGCGCTTCTAAAATATAGGCAACGTCAGCGGGGTGAAGTAGGTCAAGCTTCTTTTGTAGCTCGTTTAGATTTTGCTTATGTACCAACAACTCAACCAAGTCATGCTTAGGCATATCTTGCTTATGCACCAAATTTTCAACTAATCGATGCTTTTCAAGTATGGCAATTACTTGCTGCAGGCTTTCGCCCAAGCTTTCTTTTTGACTATCTCTTATTTCTGGTTTGTCTGACATACAAAAACCTTAAAGCGGATTGCGGCATAAAAAAATTATGATTTATTGTATATGGATATGCTGTTTTATAGATGAAATAACTTGAATATTTGGTTTAATATTCAGGTAATTACCAATTGTTCTTAAAATTAATGACAATAAGCAAAACACTCACGTTTTACAGCACTTCGCATTGCCACTTATGCGATAACGCTATAACCATTTTAAATGAATTGGCAATTTACCCATTCACTATTGTTGAGATTACCGATAGTGAACCGTTATTGATAGCCTATGGCACAAAAATTCCAGTATTAAAGCGAGAAGATAACAAGTCAGAACTAAACTGGCCATTTAATGCACAAGATGTTGTGCAGTTTTTAAGAGATTAGATAACAAAAAAGCCAGCATAAAGCCGGCTTTTTTTGATACTGCGCTAACCTTGATATTACGCTAACTTAGTCTGCTGTTACAACTTCTGCAGAATTATCTGGACGATCCACTAATTCAACTAAAGCCATAGGCGCATTGTCACCGTTACGGAAACCGCATTTAAGAATACGTAAGTAGCCGCCATTACGCGCTAAATAACGTGGACCTAATTCACCAAAAAGTTTACCAACAATATCGCGATCACGTAGACGGCTAAATGCTAAACGACGGTTTGCTAAAGTGGCATCTTTACCTAGTGTAATCAATGGTTCCGCAAATTTACGTAACTCTTTTGCTTTTGGCAAAGTCGTTCTGATGATTTCATGGCGTAACAAAGATACAGACATGTTGCGGAACATAGCGGCGCGATGGCTGCTAGTACGATTTAATTTACGATTGCTATTACCGTGACGCATAGTAATTCCTTAAGTTTCTTTAAATATTAAGCGTAAGCTTAATTATGCTTTTTCAAGACCAACTGGCGGCCAGTTTTCTAATTTCATACCCAATGTTAAGCCTTTAGTTGCCAGTACATCTTTAATTTCATTTAAAGATTTGCGACCTAAGTTAGGTGCTTTTAATAGTTCATTTTCGCTACGTTGAATTAAGTCACCAATGTAGAAAATATTTTCCGCTTTTAAGCAATTAGCTGAACGCACTGTTAACTCTAAATCATCCACTGGACGCAATAGAATCGGATCAACTTGTGGTGCAGATTTCACTTCCACTTCGTTAGGCGAACCTTCTAAGTTGGCAAATACAGATAATTGACCAATTAAAATACGTGCTGCATCGCGAATCGCTTGTTCTGGCTCAATAACACCGTTTGTTTCAACATCCATAACCAATTTATCTAAATCGGTACGTTGCTCAACACGTGCGCTTTCAACTTGATAACTTACTTTGTTGATTGGGCTAAATGACGCATCAACCATGATAAAACCTAACACACGGTCTTCTTCATCATTCTTTTGACGCGCAGGAACTGGTTGATAACCACGGCCCATTGCTACTTTAACTTCCAAATTTAGCTTGCCACCTTTTGTTAAGTGCGCAATAACATGATTTGGGTTAACAATTTCAGCATCATGACCTGTGTCAAAATCACCAGCAGTCACAACACCTTCTGTAGACTTGCTTAGCGTAAGAATAGTCTCAGTTTTATTGTTTAACTTTAAAGCAACACCTTTAAGGTTAAGTAAGATATCTACAACATCTTCTTGCACGCCATCAATAGTTGAATACTCATGGACAACGCCATCAATTTTAACTTCCGTAATAGCGAAGCCAGGGATAGATGACAATAAAACACGACGTAGTGCGTTACCTAATGTATAACCAAAACCACGCTCCATTGGCTCAAGCGTAACGCGAGCGCGTAATGGTGTAATGACTTCTACGTCAACAACACGCGGCTTTAAATATTCAGTTGGGTTGTTTTGCATAAAATTCCTTGACGTTATTGGGTGAGTAAGTTTTCAAGCTAAGTAATTAGTTAAAAACTAATTACTTAGAATACAACTCAACGACCAATGATTCGTTAATGGTTGAAGGCAAATCATCACGCTGTGGTTTAGATTTAAATGTACCTGTAAAAGCTTTAACATCTACTTCTAACCATGAAGGGAAACCACGTTGCTCAGCCGCTTCTAAAGCGCCTTTGATACGTAATTGCACTTTTGAAGCTTCCGCAACAGAAACAACATCGCCCGCTTTAACTTGGTATGAAGGAATATTCACACGTTTACCATTTACTTTAATGCTGTTGTGACGCACGATTTGACGCGCTTCAGTACGTGAACCACCTAAACCCATACGGAATGCAACGTTGTCTAAACGGCACTCTAAAAGTTGTAGCAAGTTTTCACCAGTAATACCTTTTTGACGATCAGCTTCAGCGTAATAGCTACGGAATTGACCTTCTAATACACCGTAAATACGACGTACTTTTTGTTTTTCACGTAATTGAACACCGTAGTCTGATAAACGTGAGTTACGACGTTGACCATGCTGTCCTGGTGGGAAATTGCGTTTTTCAA
>JAYWCF010000134.1:0-5893 GCA_043780715.1 Methylotenera sp.
TGGAATGTAGCCTGCAATCATTAATAAAAGTGCCATTGTGGCAAATAACCAACTTAGTTCAAATTTGACGCTAAATTTTATTTCAGATGGTCGTTGGCTAATTCCTGTAATAAGTGCTTCAACCGAGCTAGCCTTACTATATTTTGCACCAATATCAGTACTCAATTCTTTTAAATATTCTTCATCCAGCTTAGATAAGTAATACTCATAAGGCTCATTTGCAATCGAGTTATCTCTACCGCCATCATGACCTTCATCCACATTTGAAGCGGGATTAAGCTTAATCGCATCAGTAGACCAATAACCGATTACTTGGTTTTTATCATTTAGTTTAGGTATGGGAGATGGCTTTGAATTGCCTAACCCTAGAATCAGTAAAGGCTGCTTACCTTGCCATTTAGTCATGCTCACTTTGGTAAAAATATTCAGTGGTGCCGCTTCTTGGCCGTCGGTCATCAAAATGACTTGAGCAATATCATCGCCATTTGTTGCCAGCAAAGCCTCAATTGATAATAGACCGATGCGTATATTGCTATTGCCTTGCGATGCCATACGCCAATCGATATGGTCTATCGTATCCCAGAGCACATGGTAATTAGCACAGGTTTCAATTGGCGTATAAAGCAGTGTGGCCGTGGTTTTGAAAAATACGCCCAAGCCTACTTGTGTTCCACACGGGAGATTTTTTACCGTATTTTTTAATAAATACTTGCTGTATTCCAAACGGCTGATTGGCTTACCAGATAAGCGCATGTCCGCCACGTTCATGCTTTGCGTTACATCAATAATAAATAAGTAGCTTTTTCGCTCTTGCTTGATTTTAATATAAGGCTTGCACATAGCAATCAGCAAAAAAATCAGCGCGCCAATAAGACAAATGGTTTCGTGATTCTCTTGAATGCGACCAATAAAGCGCTTGAACATAATTTTTTAATTTTTAAAAGTGGATTTAAGAATAAGCACTGCACCTTTGCCAAATCCATAACTGGTCGTGATCAGGCTGGCAAATAAATACCACTGAAATAATTGCGGCGGCGGTATTTTGGGATTATCTAGTATGGGGAATATAGCCATTAACAAAAATAGGCTAGAGTTGGTAAACGCGCCTACCACCATTGCCCAACTTACATGCCAAGGCAAGGAAATTTTGGCCGCGTAGTAGCCTAAAATTAGCGCGCTCATTAGCAAGAAATCAATATGTGCTTGAAGCAAGCGCAAAAATTTACCTGCAAATAGAGCTTTAAGCGGCGCAACGCCAAAATTTAACCCCACCATACACCATGCAAGTAGCAGAGCCATTAGCATCCATAATGCAGCGCCCCTAATTAAGACGATATTGCCAGCATGACTGTCCGAATTTTGCATCTTCACTCCCTGTAAGTCGTTAGTTTTTGCAGTGTAAATAGCTAGACTTTAATGTGCTGTGCCGAAACGGCGCGATGACTTGACTGAAACGGTGGTTTGTTTGTTTACATGTGAATCAACAACTTTTAATATGTTGATTAGTGTTGAGTAAACACATGAATAAGGCTTAAACAATGCTTAATCAAAGCCCATTATTTTCAAGCGCCGCTTATTTAAATCAACCAAAATTAGTAGCAAAAGGCGTAACCCTTTCAACCGCTGATGTGCAGGCGCGAGATAGGCGAGATTGGCTGCAAGACATGATTTGTCAGGAGTACGCGCGCGTTGAGATAACGCCGCCTGCCGATGGTGGTTTATTCAATGAAACCACTTTTTACGCATGGCAAAATTTACGTTTATCCGCCATTCAATCGCGCGGATTAACCATCCACAAGCAAGCACATGAGCCTTACCACAACAGTCAAGATAACTATTTAGCTGTGATTTTATTGGCCGGCAGCTATTTGCTTGAGCAGAATGGGCGTGAGGTGTTTCTACAGCCTAATGATATGACCATCTACGACGCTACCAAGCCGCACCGCATACAATCCTCTTATGGATTTTCTAAACTGTTGGTTTCAATTCCGCGCAGCATCATGCGCGATAAAATGGCGGGTGTTGAGCATTGCACAGCGTTAAAAGTGTCTGGGCAAATGGGGATTGGTGCAGTGGCAACTCATTTTATTCAATCCGCTGCCAGTCAAGTTGCCAATATGCCAGTCGATAATTTTGATGCGTTGTCAGAGCAATCGCTAGATTTACTGACTTTGGCTTTTACATCGGTGCGCCCGCAGCATTTTAATCTTTGTCGCAGCCGTTCAATTTCGTTAAAAATTGTAAAAGATTTTATCGCCAGTTACTTAACGAACCCCCAATTAGATACCGCGATGATAGCGGCTGGAACGCGCTTTTCAGCACGCTATATCAATGATTTATTTAAAGATGAGCATACTTCATTAATGCGCTATGTATGGTCGTGTCGCTTAGAAAAGTGCTATAAAGAAATACTGGTTTTAAACAATTACTCAGTATCAACCATTGCTTTTAAATGGGGATTTAACGACATGTCGCATTTCAGTCGCGCATTTAAAATACGTTTTGGCCTTAGCCCAAGTGATTTAAAGGCTTTATCAAAATAAAATTTTGCTAATTAGCGACAACTGATTGCATGAAAGGCCTTTAAAACCAACATAGGATAATGGCTAAAAGGCATTATTTTTGGTATATGAATTGAGATAACACTTTCGCAAAATGCATTTTCCAGCGAAAATAGCATCAATATTCATTACTAAGTGTTGATAACATGCAAAACCAAATAGGCGTTACTAAACAAAATAGCTATACCAAAGAAGAATTATTAAAATGTGGTCGAGGTGGTATGTTTGGTGAGGGTAATGCGCAATTGCCATTGCCGCCTATGTTGATGTTTGATCGCATTGTGAAAATTACCGATGAAGGTGGCAAATACGGTAACGGCCAAATTATTGCCGAGCTGGATATTAAGCCGGATTTATGGTTTTTTGATTGTCATTTTACAGGTGATCCGGTAATGCCAGGTTGTTTAGGCTTAGACGCTATGTGGCAATTAGTTGGGTTTTATTTAGGATGGGCAGGCGGCGCTGGCCGTGGCCGCGCATTGGGTGCAGGTGAGGTTAAATTTAGCGGACAAGTATTGCCAACAGCAAAAATGGCCACCTATACCATTGATTTAAAACGCGTGATTATGCGCAAATTGGTGATGGGTATGGCAGATGCCACCATGACTTTAGATGGCCGTGAAATTTATGTGGCCAATGATTTACGCGTGGGTTTGTTTACACGAACAGATAATTTTTAATTGAATTTTTAGCGTTTAATTTTAAAAACAAAAAAGCAAACACTTAATAAAAATTGAGGGAGAGCACGCATGCGCCGTGTCGTTATTACAGGGTTAGGCATTGTATCTAGCCTAGGAAACAATAAAGCAGAAGTTAAAGATAGCTTGTACGCGGGCAAATCGGGTATCACTTTTCAGCCAGAATACGCTGAGCGCGGCTTGCGATCGCAAGTTGCAGGTTCCGTAAAGTTAGATGTAAACGAGCTAATTGACCGAAAATTAATGCGCTTTATGGCTAAAGGCCACGCCTATGCTTGGATTGCGTTGCAGGAAGCCATTGCCGATGCCGCTTTAGGTGAAGACTTGGTTTCAAATGTGCGCACTGGCATTATTGTCGGCGGCGGCGGCCCTTCTACTGACAGTATTGAAGAAAGCAATCGCGTGCTTGCCGAAAAAGGTATTCGCCGCGTTGGCCCATATATGGTGACCAAAGCCATGTGCAGCGGCATTGTGGCCACGCTTGCCACTGGCGCCAAAATCAAAGGCGTCAACTACGGCATCAGCTCAGCTTGTTCTACCAGCGCGCACTGTATTGGCGCGGGTGTTGAGCAGATTCAATTGGGCAAGCAAGATATTGTATTTGCAGGTGGCGGCGAAGAAGAGCATTGGAGTTTATCTTACCTGTTTGATGCAATGGGCGCGATGTCGAGTAAATATAACGCCACGCCAGAGCAAGCCAGCCGTACTTATGATGCCAATCGCGATGGTTTTGTGATTTCTGGCGGCGGCGGTATTGTGGTGCTAGAAGAATATGAGCACGCCAAAGCACGCGGTGCAACAATTTATGCCGAAGTGATTGGTTACGGTGCCACATCAGATGGTTATGACATGGTAGCGCCAAGCGGCGAGGGCGCACAGCGCTGCATGAAGCTAGCGCTAACCGACCATGAAGGCAAAAAAATTGAGCATGTGGATTATATAAATACGCATGGTACTAGTACACCTGTGGGCGATACCAAAGAATTGGAAGCGATTCGCGCCGTGTTTGAGGGTGGAGAATATGGTGCTTTGCCGGCGATTGCATCCACTAAATCGTTATCTGGCCATGCCTTGGGCGCAGCTGGTGTGAATGAAGCGATTTACACTTTGATTATGATGCAAAATAATTTTATTGCCGCTTCTGCCAATATTGAAACGCTAGACCCTGCCGCAGAAGGCTTGCCAATTGCCACTAAACGCATTGATAACGTGAAAATTGAAACCGCGTTATCCAATAGTTTTGGTTTTGGCGGCACCAATGCCACGCTCACCTTATCAACCAAATACTTGTAACTAAAAATATTTAAATGCGTTAAGTGAGGCAATGCCCTAAATTATGAACGGGCATGCCAACTAGGAGTTTTAGCATGAAAAAATTATTATTAGTAATAATGGCGTTTAGTTTAACCAGTTGCGCCACTATGATGGGCGACCGCACGGTAAACGTGACAGGTGAGCAGATTGCGCAAAAGTTAAATGAAAAGTTGGCGCTACCAATTTCATTGCTTAAAGTGTTTGATGTAAATTTGTCTAATTCGTTAGTCACTTTTGATAAAGCCAGTGGCCGCATGATTACCACGATGGATACCAAGCTTAGTAGCCAATTATTCAATCAATCGGTTGCCGGTAAGTTGGGCATTTCTGGTAAATTGCGCTTTGATGCGGCCACCAGCACTGTGGTGTTAGATGAGCCAAAAGTGGATAATTTTGATGTGGCAGGCGCTGGCAATAAATATAACGATTTGTTTAATGCCTTTGCTAAAACAGTGGGCGGCGAAATGTTAAACGGTTTAACCCTTTACACTGTTAAGCCAGAAGATTTAAAATTTGGCGGCACCACTTACAGCCCAAAAAATATGGTAGTGACTGACAGCGGCTTGCAGTTAACCCTTACACCGCAACGCTGATTGCAAATTAGCTTAAATAGGAACGATAAATTGAAACCGTTTGCTTACTTATTGGCCATTTTAATAGGGCTTACTTCAATTAATGCCGATGCTTTAACTAAAGCCGCCAAAAAGAAAGTCAAAAAGCCTAGGATGAAAAAATCCGCACAAGTTGTTCCAGCATACGTCATTGATATAGGTTACCCAAGCATTACAGTGGCGCTGAATGCCGTTCAAGAACGTAGTGATGTGGTACCTAAACCAAACTCTAAACCATTTGGCTGGCAAGATCGCAGCGGCCCTTGGTATGTAGCCAAAGAAGGTAAGAACATTGAATGGGCGTTTACAAAAGGGGGGCACTACGCACACCCAAGCGTGATTAAACGCATGATAGATGTCGGCTCTACCGATCATGTGAATGTTGATATGGCGTTTAGGTGTGGCGCAGAAAACAGCGCCGATTGCGATAAATTATTATCGGAATTTAAAGAAGTTAAGTTACTAATAAATAAAGTGTATCAAAAAAAATTCATACAAACGGCTGAAGGCGTACCCGTATGGACTGGTGTAGATAGCTTAGAGTGAGCGTTTTATTCAATTAATAGTGCTTATAACTTAGTTTTTTATTAATAAAAATACTTAGTTAAATTAATAAAGCGGCCGCCACAAAACGGCCTTCGCTCATCAATATATTGTACGTTCTGCAGGCCGCCGCCGTCGTCATGCATTCAATCGGAATGCCTTTTTC
>JAYWCF010000135.1:0-2035 GCA_043780715.1 Methylotenera sp.
AGGCACCTTGTAAATTTGCGGCTTGCCACCGCGATCGGAGCTAAAATAAATCCACGCGCCATCAGGCGAAAACGCAGGCTCGGTATCAATGCCATTGCTTTTGGTGATTTGTTTCAAATCGCCGCCGCTAGATGAAATGGTATAAATTTGCGAATTTGCACCGTAAGTTAGCACAATCGCCAGTTTGCTGCCATCGGGCGACCACGCAGGCGCGCTGTTGTTGCCTTTATAATTAGCCAGCACATCCTGCGTACCGCCGCTTAGCGATTGCACGTAAATAATAGGCTTTTTCTTTTGAAATGAAACATAGGCAAGTTTACTGCCATCAGGTGACCACGCAGGTGAGATAATCGGCTCGTTAGATCGCAACACAGGTTGCGGGTTATAACCATCAGCATCGGCCACTTGTAAAGTGTACAGCTTGCCTGTTTTGGTGATATAAGCAATATGGCTAGCAAACATGCCTGATTGGCCTGTGAGTTTTTGGTAGATTACATCGGCGATTTTGTGTGCGGTAATGCGCGCTTGACTTGGCACAATTTGATATTCCATACCCGCCAATTGCGTTTGTTTTAGTGCGTCCATTAACTGAAAACTCACTTTTAACTTACTGCCAATATTTTCTATATTGCCCACGGTTAGCGCCTGCGCTTGCAAAGCAGCCCATTCGGCGTATTTTATTTGCGATGAATTGGTAGGCAAGTTAGCCATGCCACGTGTTTCTAATACACGAAACAAGCCGCTGCGCTGTAAATCGGCAGCAATAATTTCGTTGATATTTTCCTTGGTATTGGCCGCGCCGCCAAAAGGCAAAACTGCGATAGGAATTTGCTGCGCGCCGCCACCACTAATTTCAATTTCTAAGGCAGCATTTGCGATGGAAGTGGCTAAAAAAACCGCACAAAAAAACATCCATTTAAATAGATTCATAAGATATTAGTGTCTTGTTTGTTAATAAGTTCCGTTAAATTCTACTGCAAACACGCACGGTTGCCACAGCAATTACACTTTATTACAACTTTTACGCTTTATTTACAAGCTAATCATTTGGCCTAAATTTTAGGTTTAGATGTTTAAATTGCCCTTTCAAACTGGCATCTTCTGGCAAAGGCAATGGCTCAGAGGCAATAATGGCACGCTCTACAGCCTCGTCGCAAGCATCACTTCCGCTTGATTTTGTAATTTTTGGCGTACCGCCAATTTCACCCGTTGGCAATACACTAATCTCGACTTTAATTTCTGGGCTGCCATCGCCGCACAGCGTTTTATTCACATTGTTACGAATTTTAGCCTTAATTTTGGCAGTGTATTCGCCAATTAAACTGGCATTTGCGGCACTTGCCAGCTTGTCGTCATTGCCTTTTTCTTCAGATAAAGAATCTTGTTGCAGTTTTTTAAGGGCATCTTTTTTACTTTTTTCGGCCACTTTTCTATCTTTTAATGTTTCCTCACGCGATTGTGCTTGTAGCTCCTCCAATTTTTTCTTTTGATCTAACTTTTCTTGCAGTTCTTTGTCTTTCTTAATCTCTGCTTCTTTTTGTTTTTGCTCTAATTCTTTTTTCTTTTTCTCAAGCTCAATATCCACTTTGGGTTCTTCTGGTTTTGGCTTTTCTTCTACAATAGGCTTTGGTTCTGGTTTTGGCTCAGGCTTTTCTTCGATAATTGGCTTGGGTTCAGGCTTTGGTGTATCGAGTGTTTTAGGCGCAGGCAACTTATCCCAAAGCTCAACTTCGGTCACATTTTGCACAGGATGTGCGGCCTTCCAATTAAACGAGACCAGCATGCCCACCAGCAAAACTGCATGCACGCCAACTGCTAGCGCGCCGGCTTTCCAAGAATCTGAATTTTCGTGCTTACGTATCATCTTTTATAGTTATGGCGCTGGTTTAAAAAGCAAACCGACTTTATCAACTTTGGCTTGTTTCAGTAAATCCATTACCTCAATCACTTTGCCGTATTGGGTTTTTTCATCGGCCGCTATCACCACAGCGCGATCTTTTGTTTTAAGCTGATTTTTAATCTCAAACAGCAGTTT
>JAYWCF010000136.1:0-2034 GCA_043780715.1 Methylotenera sp.
ATTTAGCGTCGCTAGTATGCATTTGTTATATCAGTTGGAAATCATTAAAATGCATGTTAAACCATACTCATTTGCCAAGGCAAACTTGCCTAACGCATCTACTTCGAGCGCTTATTTAAATGTTGAGCGTTCTTTAATAGTAGCCTTTTTTAGTTTATGTCTATTGGCCTGCGCAGCATTTTATGCGCCGCATGCAGTCGCCGATAATAATATTTCCAGTATTGCTTCAACCAGTGTTTCCGCCAATGTTTCTACCAATGTCTCTGACGTGCAAATTGAGATTATTGATCAGCCTGCCAGTGGTGATTTAGTAAGCGACCCCATACAAGCTTATATTGCCAATGCAGATGTTAACGAAGATAATCAAGAAGATCTCTGGGGCCGCATTAAAGATGGTTATGGCATCCCCGATGTTGAATCAACCTACGCTACTAAGCACGAAACATGGTACGCATCGCGCCCAGATTATGTAAAACGCATGGTTGAGCGCAGCCAGCGCTATTTATTTCATATTGTTGAAGAAGTACAAAAACGCAATATGCCGACCGAAATAGCGCTGCTGCCAATGATTGAAAGCGCATTTAATCCGCAAGCAAACTCCACCAGCAAAGCTTCTGGTATTTGGCAATTTATGCCAGCCACAGGCAAAAATTTTGGCTTAAATCAAAATTGGTGGGTGGATAATCGCCGCGATGTCACTGCTGCCACTAATGCCGCGCTCACTTATTTGCAAAAATTACATGGCATGTTTGGCACTTGGGATCTCGCCTTAGCCGCCTATAATGCAGGTGAAGGCACAGTGCAGCGTGCGATTGACAAAAATCGTCGCCAAGGCTTGCCAACCGACTATCAAAGCTTAAGCTTGCCAGAAGAAACCAGAAACTATGTACCAAAATTGCAGGCGATTAAAAATATTGTTACCGATCCTGACAAATTTGGTTTAAAAATTGGTTCAATTCCCAATCGTCCTTACTTTGCGCGCGTCACCACGCCCAAGCAAATCGATTCAAAACTGGCTGCGCAACTAGCGGAAATTTCATACGACGAATTTATCTCGCTTAACCCAAGCTACAATCGTCCTGTTATTACCTCGCAAGGTGAAAAAACGCAATTATTATTACCAGTTTGGGCGGCAGAGCGCTTTGCTAATAACCTAGCTAATTACGATAAGCCACTGACCAGTTGGCAAACTTACAACGCCAAACGCGGTGAGCGTATGGATAATATTGCCAGCAAATTTGGCATTAATGTTAGCCAACTGCGCAATGTAAATGGCTTGGCAGCTACAAGCAAGTTGCGCAACTCGCAAGCCATGCTGGTGCCTGCGGTGTACAACGGTAAGCCATTAAGCAATCCTAATGAAATTCGTTCAGATAGCATCAACTCGGCCGAGATGGAAAATAATAACCATATTGATCAAACAGCTGAAATTGAACCAAGCGCAAGTCGTCCCGTCTTACACAAAGTAAAAAATGGCGATACACTGCAAGGTTTGGCTGCAAAATACAACACAGATGCTAAAACATTGATGAAAATTAACCATTTAAAACGCAGCAAACTTAAAGCAGGACAAACACTTAAGATTAATGAAGCATCAGCTAAAAATTATAATAGTAGAAATAACGGCTTAGTAAAAGCAAGCTACAAGCGCAATAGTAGCGCTCGAACGCATCATCGACTAAAATAAATAACTTATGAACACATTAGCATTTCTAAACAAACAGTTAACTAAAAGAAATGCTAAATTAGGCGGCGCATTCATATTATTATTGTCACTATGTAACTGCGGCCAACCAACGCAACAAATTAGTAATAAAGACCTCAATAAAATCTACCCAAGCCAAACTGGCGGCACTTTTATAAATGCCATGCTTGGGGAGCCTTCTGGCCTTGTTTCGATGATTGCAGGTGAATCTGCTTCTTCTGCTATTACAGCCAATATATTTAACCAGCTACTTAAATATGATAAAAATCTTGATTTAACAGGTGAGTTGGCTGAAAGCTGGCAAGTTTCTGCCGACCAAAAAACCATTA
>JAYWCF010000137.1:0-2031 GCA_043780715.1 Methylotenera sp.
CGCGCATCAAATGCTTGATTTTGTAAGCAAATATCAGCAACGCATGACACTGCGTTAGACTTTGCCGCTAAACGCAACTGCATATCCACTTCAGAAACCGCATCGCTGATGACTGACGGCACGATGCTGTCATTGGTATTATCAATGCTTATGGGCTGTCGAACGGACAGGTTTTCCGCCGCAACCGCAGTATTTGCAGCTAATGCCGCCGCAAGCAATAGTGTGATAACCGTTTGATTAGGATAATTTTTGTGTGTCAAAATATGCTTCTTTAGTAAACAGCTAGGTTTTAATAAACAGCTAAGTTTTAGCAAACACTTGAGTATATGCCAACTTATTGATAATCCACAATAAATGGCGCGTGATCACTAAAACGCTCAAGCTTATAAATCGTTGACGCAACCGCTTTTTTGGCCAATGCTGGTGTGGCAATTTGGTAATCTAGCCGCCAACCCACATTTTTTTCATACGCCGCGCCGCGGTTGCTCCACCAAGTGTAGCATTCGTCTGTGGTGGCTGGATGCAAACTGCGGTACACATCCACCCAGCCCACGCGATTGTATAAATCACTTAACCATGCGCGCTCTTCTGGTAAAAATCCTGAATTTTTTTTGTTGCCTTTATAGTTTTTTAAGTCAATTTCTTGATGCGCGATATTCACATCGCCGCACACTACAACATCGCGCCCGCATGCTTTTAGCGCCTCTAGGTGCGGCATGATGCGTTTTAGCACGCTAAATTTAAACGCTTGGCGTTCTTCACCGCTTGATCCACTTGGTAAGTAAAGCGAAATCACGCTTAAATTGCCAAATTGCACTTCAATATAGCGACCTTCACTATCTATTTCCGTTATGCTAAGTCCTTCAATCACCGCATCTGGCTTGGCTTTACTGTAAATACCGACTCCGCTATAGCCCTTTTTTTCGGCATAATGAAAATGGCCAAAATAACCTGCGGGAGCCAACATTTCTGCTGTCATATCTGCCGCTTGGGCCTTTAGTTCTTGCAGACAAACCACATCGGCATTGGTGGTTTGCATCCAAGTAAAAAAGCCCTTATTGGCGGCAGAGCGTATTCCGTTTAAATTCGCAGTTATAATGCGCATATCTCATTCCAATTCATGTTGTTATGCAAAACTTTAGCCAAGATTTTATCGCATTTTCCATTCAAAAAAATGTACTCAAGTTTGGCGAATTTAAAACCAAAGCTGGCCGCCTAAGCCCGTATTTCTTCAATGCTGGCCTGTTTAACGATGGCATGAGCTTGCTTAAACTGGGTGAATTTTACGCCGAAAGTATTAAAAAATCCCACATTCAATTCGATATGCTGTTTGGCCCTGCCTATAAAGGCATCACTTTGGCGGCCAGTATTGCCATCGCGTTTGCCAAAAATAGTCACAATGTGCCCTATGCGTATAACCGTAAAGAAGCCAAAGACCACGGCGAAGGCGGCATGATTGTGGGCGCGCCTTTAAACGGCCGCGTGCTCATCATCGACGACGTGATTTCGGCAGGCACGTCGGTGCGCGAATCGGTCGATTTAATTAAACAACATGGCGCTACGCCTTGCGGGGTGGCGATTGCGCTGGATAGGCAAGAGAAAGGCTTAACCGAATTATCGGCCGTGCAAGAGGTAGTGCAAAGCAATCAAATACCAGTTTGCGCCATCGCCAACTTAAACGATTTATTACAATACGTTACTAATCAACAAGATATGGCACAGCACTTGCTTAATATTCAATCGTATCGCCAACAATATGGCGTCGTTTAGTAAATTTAGGTAAAAAATGAAAAAAGTAATTTGGGTGTTATTGTTAAGCGCATTGGCTGCATCTGGCACCGCATCTGCCGACACAAAAATCTTAAAATGGGTGGATAAACAAGGCGTTACGCACTACGGCGACCGGCCGCCAAGCTTTGAAGAAAGCAAAAGTAATGTCGAGATGAATAATCGTGGTCAAGTGGTGAAACGAAATGATTACACTGTTAAAAAAACCAATGAGCAAGACTTGCAACAAGGTCAGCAAGACCG
>JAYWCF010000138.1:0-5845 GCA_043780715.1 Methylotenera sp.
CCGCCGATGCGACATCGACAGCCAGAGAAATTGCCGATGAAGCTGGATTTGATGGCTTTTTAACCAAACCAATTGAAGCCGCCACCTTATTTGCCAGCATCGAAAAAATTCTTAAACTAGCGCCCAATACGGCCGATTTATGGATGCGCAATGCGTTAAATACATCGGTTGAGGTGGAATCAGATTTAGCCGCTGATAGTACCGATTTAGACATTAATACGCTAAATGAGCTTGAAAAAATTGGCGCAGGCGATGATTTGTTTATGCACCGCCTGCTTAAAAACTACTTAAGCGATTCGCTTAAGATGATTTATAAAATTGAAGCCGCCGTTAAGCAAAAAAACTACGGCGAGTTGCATGACTATTGCCACGCACTTAAAGGTAATAGCTTAAGTGTTGGCGCCATTAAATTGGCTGGCACAACCGAGTTAGTGAGTAAACTAACCCGCTCTGTAGACCTTGTGCAAGCAATGGCAAGCTTGGATACGCTTAATGCCGACTTTGCTAACCTAACTTTAGCGGTAGAAGATTACCTTAGACGCCCCACTAAAACCACTGGCGTAGGCGCTACTCATATAAGCAGATAAACTCAAACGACTATCTAATTTAACTACTATGTAATTTAACTACCATGCAATTTAACGACTAGGCAATTTGTTTTTCATTAATAGACACTGGCTCGCTACTTACTTTTGTGTTTTGTGCACGCACCAAACGCTCCATTATTTTTAAATTGCGCTCATCTAAACGCAGCGCAGCATCTACCCAAATTTCAGTAATATCATAAAGCTCATTTAAGGTAAGCGGATTAACGCGTTGTTTGGCGCGGTTAATGGCTTGAAACGAATTCAGTGAGCGGTGATTTTTCTTAATCCAATTATTCATGGCATATTCGCCTTGGCCATCTTCAGCCAGCACATCCACTACACCAAGTTGATATAACTCTTCACCCGTGTAAATTTTGCCAGAGCGCACCATTTTTTCGGCAATATTCATACCGACTTTTCGTGATAAAAAGCTTAATGCACCCATGCCTGGAAAAAGATTAAACAAAACTTCTGGCAAACCCATTACCGCACTTTTTTCCGCAATAAGTAAGTGTGCTGATAATGCCGATTCAAATCCACCACCCATCGCTTGCCCTTGAACTAAAGCAATCGTAGTAATTGGTGCATCCATATTATAAAAAGTCCATAAATTTTCTATGCACAACTTAGCGTAATCCAATAAATGCGCTCTGTTCTGTTCGATTATCAATTGTTTAAATACGGATAAATCGCCACCCAGATTAAAAACACCATCTATTGCCGATGCTAGCACTAAGTAGTTTACTTGCCTTATTTTGCCTTCAGCTACAACCTCACCTTTTGATGATTGCAAATCTATATGATGCGTTAACAAATCGTTTAAACAAATTTTGTTAAAACATGGCCTAGGCTCAGGTTGCATAATCGACCACATCACACCAAACTCACTATCAAACCGTGTGTTTATTTGTTGAAAATTTGATGCATTAAATTGATTAAAGCTGACGACGGTGTTCATACAAGTCTCCTAAGTGAATGAAATAAGGTTACTTCTTAATAACTTATTTATTAATATTTTAATTTTATTATAACTAAATACTATATAACTGTTGATGATTAAGACTATATGCCTAATAATTAGCGCCCTCAAGAGAATGTTTTTTGAAACATAGCTAGGCCCACTATAAATGATTGAATTAGTATAACTATCACAAAGAAGGTAATCAATAAAAGACACGAAAAGATGCCCGTAAGTCATTGATGTGATATTCTTTTTCAAAATCGTAATAAAAAATTATTTCTGAAGGTGCTTATTATGCAAAAACTAATTGTTTCTTTTGTTATTTTTACAACACCACTTGCCGCGCAAGCCGCGGGTTTTGGTCTTGCAGAGCAAAGCGGTAGCGGCTTAGGCAATTCGTTCGCGGGCGCAGCCGCAATCGCGGAAGACGCTAGCACGATTTATTCAAACCCAGCAGGCATGACCTATATTTTAGGAACGCAAGCCGTTGGCGCGCTGCATTTGATTAATCCGAATGCGGAATTTAATGATAATGGCTCTGTTAGAGCAACCCCAAGGCCATTAGGTGGCGATGGTGGTAATGCAGGTGATTTAGCTTTTGTGCCTAATATGTACTTTAAAATGGATATTAATGACAGCGTAAAATTTGGTATTGGCGTTAACGCGCCGTTTGGCTTAAAAACCGAATACGATAAAACTTGGCTAGGCCGCTTTCAAGGCATTAAATCAGAGTTAAAAACCATTAACATTAACCCTGCATTAGCCTTTAAAGTAAATGAGCAATTGTCACTTGGTTTTGGGGTTTCGGTGATGTATGCCAAGGCAGAGCTAACCAGCGCTGTCAATATTGGCGCTGCTGAGAGAAGCTCTGAAGTTGAAGGTGATGATTTTGGCTATGGTTTTAACTTTGGTGCCATTTATCAAATAACGCCAGATACTAGGATTGGCGCGTCTTACCGGTCAAAAGTAGAACAAAAATTAAAGGGTGAAGCTAATTCAAACTTTACTGCATTAAATCTAATTCCAACCCGCACATTGAATACGGCTGTTACAGCCAATGTTACGCTGCCAGAAAATATATCGGTAAGCGCATTTAGTCGTTTAAATAACAAATGGGATTTAATGGGCGACGTCACTTGGACGCGGTGGAGCCAATTTGATGAGTTGCGAATAGTTAGAGATAACGGAACCAATTCGACATTGACCGTGACACCCGAAAACTGGGGCAACACCATGCGCTATTCAGTAGCCGTGAATTATCACTACAGCGATACTTTTAAACTACGCGCAGGCTTGGCTTATGACGAAGGCGCGGCAAGCACTGCCTTTAGAACCGTACGTATTCCTGATAATGATCGAAAATGGCTGAGTTTTGGTGCGGGTTGGCAAGCAACACCAAGCACCAAATTTGATATTGGTTACGCGCATCTGTTTGTTAGTGATACAAGTATCGATGACAACCAATTAGTGCCAGTGCCACCATCACCTGTAGGAAAAGGTCGTGTCACTGGCAATTATGATGCCAGTGTGGATATTTTAAGCATGCAAGTAACGCATAATTTTTAATATTCTATTGTTCTAATTACGAAAAATATCGATTAGGCGAGTTTTTTGTAGCTTGCACTATTGAAAATTTAGACTAGAAAATCCTTCAAACAATAAAACTTTTCTAGTTTATATAGCTGTTATTCTAGCTATTATTGGCAACGCTCTTTCACAAAATTAAACTGGTTCAAAATCATTTACCTTAGAAACCTGATTAAGCAACTGTCAGTTTAACTTTTAGTTATAAACTATTGACATTCCTATCAATGCTTAAGACTATCAATGCTTAAGAAATGTATTTATTGAAATGTAAGCGAATGATTTAAAACAGCTATTCGTACTAATTAATCAAAATCATCCGCGCTAGCATAACTGGCTGAACTTGAACAACCATCCTTTTCATAGCCCGCCTGCTCTAATTTTAATCGGTAATCACAGCTTGGCAAATGACCCTGCAAACTACCATTAATTTTAGTCGTTACTACCTTACAATACACACACTGGTAAGTATGCGCCTGCCCCTCAACATGCTGTTGCGGATAATCAATATAAAATGGTTTTTTCATATCTCAATTAAACACCTAACTGAATAAAATCGCTAGCTTTTCAGCAGTCGTTCAGCGCAAAAGTTAAAATTCAATAATTACTATTTAAGCAAAATCCACAACATTTATTACATAATGCGTATGGGGTAAAATTATTCGCAACACCTAATGTGTAAATAATAAATTTGTCTACATAGATCAAAATTTCATACTTGCAATGTCAGAAGTTTACGCGGCTGAGGAGTACTTACTAAACGCATTTCTTAAGAGTTTAAGTCTGGACCATTCGCGCTCTTGGGTAGCATCACCTTTGGTTGGCATGACTTCTCTTTCATAACGTTCGAATGCTTCCTTCATTGTCATTTTCTCTGACGGTGTACGATTATTAATAAAGAGCCCGTGCACCATTTCATCTTCAGTGCTCTTTGATCAATATTCATCATCACGCTTAGTATGAAAAGTTTTTGAGGTTGCTGGTCAACTGGTTTTACGAACTAGCGCTTTCCACGTACCAGATTCAGTTTTTTCAATCGTTGCTTTTTTTTTCAAAATTTGATAAGTGTCGTCACTCCACTTAATTTGTACTTTTAACGCAAAGTACAAAAAAAGGGGTTACATTTTCATGTAACCCCTTTTTTTATATGGTGGCCCCCCTGTGAGTCGAACACAGCACCAACGGATTATGAGTCCGCTGCTCTAACCAAGCATGAGCTAGGGGGCCGTAAGCTTTGTCAAATTAGATTTAATCTTGACCTGTTTCTAAAAAGCTACGCAAGCGCTCTGAACGTGTTGGATGACGTAGTTTACGCAAGGCTTTTGCTTCAATTTGGCGAATGCGTTCGCGCGTTACATCAAACTGTTTACCCACTTCTTCAAGCGTATGGTCGGTATTCATTTCAATACCAAAGCGCATGCGCAATACCTTTGCTTCGCGTGGCGTTAATGATTCTAGCACTTCACTGGTTGCATCACGCAAGCTGGCGTACACGGCGGCATCCATTGGCGCTAGCGTTGTGTTGTCTTCAATAAAGTCACCTAGATGCGAATCTTCATCGTCGCCAATTGGCGTTTCCATTGAAATCGGCTCTTTGCTGATTTTTAAGATTTTACGAATCTTATCTTCCGGCATTTCCATTTTCTCAGCTAACAAAGCTGGGTCTGGCTCTACACCTGTTTCTTGCAGAATTTGACGGCTGATACGATTCATTTTATTAATCGTTTCAATCATGTGCACAGGAATACGAATGGTACGTGCTTGATCGGCGATTGAACGTGTAATCGCTTGGCGAATCCACCATGTGGCATAGGTTGAAAACTTGTAGCCGCGGCGATATTCAAATTTATCAACCGCTTTCATCAAGCCGATATTGCCTTCTTGAATTAAATCCAAAAATTGCAAACCACGGTTGGTGTATTTTTTAGCAATTGAAATCACTAAACGCAAGTTGGCTTCAATCATTTCACGTTTGGCACGGCGCGCACGCGCTTCACCAGTAGTCATTTGCTTATTGATTTCTTTAAGCTCTTTAATTGGAATGCCCACTTTAATTTGCAGCGCAATTAAACGGTCTTGCTGATCAATAATTGAGTGTTTATAGCGCACCAATTTTTCAATGTAAGGCTTATCAAGCGCCAATTCCACATCTAACCAAGTTAAATTAATTTCGTTACCTGGAAAGCTTTTAATGAAATGTGGACGTGGCATGCCCGATTTTTCCACACAGAAATCCATCACTTTACGCTCATGGCCGCGCACTTCTTCAACCAAGCTGCGCACTTGTTCACACAAGGCTTCTACTTGTTTAGCAGAGAATCGAAACGCGGTTAACTCTTCTAATACAGATTCATGCAACTTTTTGTAACCAGCATCTTGCGAACCTTTGGTTTCACGAATCGCGTTCATTTCGGTATTGGCTTTACGAATAATCGCAAAGCGTTTTAATACTTCTTCTTTTAGCTTGGCTAAGGCTTCAGCTGAAATGGCCGCCGCTTTGGCGCCATCTTCATCATCACCTTCATCGTCATCCACATCCGGCTCATCTTCGTCGTCTGCTTCAGCCGCCATGGCGTCATCTAAGCCAATATCGGTGTCAATTAAGCCATCCACTAAATCATCAACGCTGATTTCGTCTTTTTCAACTTTATCCACCATATCCAACAATTGGGCAATGGTGGTTGGGCAAGCCGCAATCGCCTGCACCATATGT
>JAYWCF010000139.1:0-2019 GCA_043780715.1 Methylotenera sp.
ATGCCAGAGGTGATTGCGCATAGGGTAGTGCATGGCGGTGCTGCTTTGAGGCAACATTGTTTTGTAAATGATAAAGTCATCCGGCAGCTAGATGCATCTATCGCGTTTGCGCCTTTGCATAACCAAATAGCGTTGGATATTATTCAATTTACCCGAAAAAGATTCCCAAAACTACCGCAAGTGTTGTGTTTTGACACCACTTTTCACGCCAATATGCCAGATGTTGCAAGATTATTGCCAGTGGCTAAATCGCTGCAATCTAAAGGTATCCAACGTTATGGCTTTCACGGATTATCGTGTGAATCGGTAGTGTTTCAAATGGGTAAATTGTTGCCTAAAAAGCTAATAGTGGCGCATTTAGGCCATGGCGCCAGCGTTACCGCCATTAAAAATGGGCATTCGATTGATACCAGCATGGGGTTAACACCCAGTGGTGGTGTCATGATGGGCACCCGCAGTGGTGATATTGACCCAGGTGTTTTAATGTATTTAATGCGCGAACAGGCGAATGATTTAGCCGCGTTAGAAACCTTAATAAACCATGAATCTGGCCTGTTAGGCGTTTCTGGCATTAGCAGCGATATGCGAACTTTGCATGTTGCCGCGCCATTAAACCCCAGTGCAAAATTGGCCATTGATATGTTTTGTTACAGCGTTGCCAAACAAATTGCCGCCATGGCAAGCGCCTTAAACGGGGTGGATAGCATTGTATTTACGGGTGGAATTGGTGAAAACGATCCCTTGATTCGGGCCAATATTAACGCAAAACTAGCGTTTTTAGGCGTTCATTTAAATGGCGCAAAAAATCAATCTAAAATGGCTAGAAATACCATTAATTTAATTAACGATGCCAGCACAAGGGTGGCGGTTGTGGTGCTTAATGCCAATGAAAACGCACAAATTGCCCGCCACGCATGGGCGCTGTTATTGCATCAAACGCAGGCAAACAAGGCTACTAATCATGCTGTTTTAGTTTAAGTAAATTTGGCGCTGGACTGTTTAGCTGATTAATTTGGTTGCGCGCCTCTAGCGCGACTTCTGACGCGGTTAAGCCGACAGGACCAATGCCATCGGCTACTAATTTATCAGCCGCCGCACCATGCACATACACACCCAATTTAGCCGCTTCTATGCCGCTTAAGCCTTGCGCAATTAAGGCACCAATAATGCCGCTAAGCACATCGCCCGTGCCGCCGGTGGCCAAGCCTGGGTTGCCAGTGGCATTAATAAACCAATCGCCTTCAGCATCGGCACAAATAGTGCCAGCACCTTTTAAAACACAAATTACACCAAACTGAAAAGCTAAATTTTGCGCACTTTGCTGGCGATTATCTTGAATATCTTTGACGCTTAATTTAAGCAATCTAGCCGCCTCAGCAGGATGCGGCGTAATGACGGTTGGCGCTTGGCGCTGCTGCAAAATCAAAGCCAAATGCGCGTGCTGGCTAATTAAATTCAGTGCATCGGCATCTATTAATAATGCTACCGATTGCGCCATGCAAAACGCTAATAAATCAATTGCCGCCTTAGATTGCCCCAAGCCGGGGCCGATCACCACACAATTTAATTGCGCCAAATTAGTCAGCGTTGCGGCAGAGTGCAGCATTATTTCTGGGTGATTGCTATCAACACTGGGTGCATCATCCGCCAAAAAAGCGGCATACACTCGGCCAGCACCACAAAACAAGGCAGCGCGCGCAGCCAATAAAACAGCGCCCACCATGCCAGTATCGCCACCCACAATGGCCACGCTGCCAAAATTGCCTTTGTGCGAATCTAGCGCGCGTGGTGGCAAGCTAGCTAAAAATAGTTTTTTCACTAAATGATTGTTTTTATTCATTTGAATTTCTGATTAAATTTTTTTAAATGGCTTTAGTTAAATTCCGACCATTGGCGCGTACCAAGATTAGCCATGCTAACAAACAAGACCAAACCTATTAAATACCTACTTCAAAGGCTTATCTACTATTAGTTATAAGCCCTTAATAATTAAAGAGCTGTGCGCTGGCACACAAATAA
>JAYWCF010000140.1:0-15229 GCA_043780715.1 Methylotenera sp.
TCTGGCGTTACTAATTGCTCATGAATAAACACAACCGTGCGCACATGGCGCAGATGCGCTTCTGCTTGCTGCCAAGAAACTTGTTCAATCATAAGCTGATGAATGCTCACTTGTTGAATAGTGATATTTTCTATTTCAGACGGCAATTTTTATCCCTAAAATTAAGCTAGTCATTAGCAACAGCTTGCTTGTTGGGCTTGTTCAGTGCATGATTCAATTTAATTTTTACCCTAATATTTTGTTAAAGGCTTCCCATGCAACGCTATTTACCGACCCTTGCCCGCATTTTACTCGCACAAGTTTTTTTACTGCAAATCGTCATGTTAATTGTCGGCTTTTTTAGCAATCCCGATGGCTACCACCAATATCAAGCAGGCTTAGGTAGCTTAGGTTTACCCAGTATTTTTGCCCCATTAATTATTTTAATTCAATTGGTTGGCGGCTTAGCCTTGTTAATTGGATTTAAAACCAAGTTTTTTGCGCTATTTATGGCCATTTACGCGGTAGTCATCTCATTTTTATTGCATTTACCCGTATTGCAATATTTAGCGATTGCCGGCGGTTTATTGATGCTTTATTTAAATCCTACCACTGCATTTAGCGTTGATAGTTTAAAAAAATAATTTAAACTATGCACAAAAAAGCGGCGCAGAATAATTGTTTTGCGCCGCTTTTTTATTCCCACTCAAGCGCAGGGTAAAGTGTATTCACGTTGCGCCTATTAGCAATATCAAATAAAAGCCATTTATCTTTTTCAGCCGCCGCCGCCGTATCCATAGCCTTACCCATATCTCCGCCGCTTTTAATGGTGGCGCGAATATCGGCTAATACCGCATTTAAATAGCGTTGCTCATTATTTAAAGCACCAAGCCAATCTTTCGCTACTGGCCCGTGGCCGGGCACCACTTGCTTTACAGCATAAGTTTTCAGCGTTTCAATCGCCGCTATCAAGCCTTTAATATCGCCTTCAACTACAGGTGTGCGCTCAATAAACAATAAATCGCCGGTAAATAAGGTGTTGGTTTTGCTATCAATTACCGAAATATCGGTATTGGTGTGCGCGTTAGGGTAGGGCGTTACTGTTAAGGTTCTATCGCCTAAATCCAACTCCATCGGCGCTTTTACCAAAACGGTTGGTTTCACAATTTCGCTACCTTTAGCATCAGCGCCCAAATATCTAACATTCAATTTAGCATAGGCTTCTTGGCGCAATTGCATGGCATCACCCAATTTGGCATGTCCAACAAATTGTGGCTTATCTTGCTTAAAAGCGGCATTGCCAAAGATATGGTCTGGGTGCACATGCGTATTAATCACATACAAAATAGGCAGTGGCGTCACTTGTTTAATCGCATCGCGTAGCTGATTGCCCACTTTAAAGCTGCCGCCTGTGTCTATCACAGCCACGCCCTTTCTGCCCACCACAAAGCTGATATTGCAGATATCGCCTTGGTAGCCTTCATCGATATCCAAATGTTTGCCATGATGCACGTAAATGCCGCTGCCTGCATTTTCAGTGGCAAAAGTAGGATTCCCTGCAATTGCCGCTTTATCTTGCGCATGCGCGCAGCTAATCAAAACCAAACTTACCAATAGTAAAGAAAATCGCGGCATTATTTACATCCTTAAATAGTGTTTAAACCAGATTAATCGCTTAGAATACGCTAATATTAAACGAAACGTGATGTCAAACAATGTGACTGCCGTTACATTCGCAATCACCATTTAACAGCTTGAATTTACATGAAAGGTTATGAATGAATCATTCAACTAATATTTTTGGCACTAATCGTTACACCAAAACCGCCGTTGTGTTGCATTGGCTAATCGCCATCGCCATTTTCAGCATGTTTGCATTGGGTTGGTGGATGAGCGATTTACCAAAAGAAGCGCCCAAACAAATGGCGTTCGATTTATTTAATTGGGGCATTTATACATGGCAATTGGCTGAAGAATCTTCACCAAGAACCTTTTACTACAATCTGCACAAATCGCTGGGCGTTACCATTCTTGCCTTAATCGCCATTCGCGTTTTATGGCGCTTTACGCACAAACCACCACCCATACTCAGCACATATAAATCGTGGGAGAGAAAATTAGCCACAGGTGCCCATCATATGTTGTATTTGTTGATGATTGCATTACCTATAAGCGGCATCATTATGAGTGCGTACAGCAAATACGGCATTAAATGGTTTGGTCTACCGTTTATTAAGGGTTTAGATAATAACGGTATGCGCGAATTTTATGCAGAAATTCACGAATTGATAGGCATCATCATTTTGGTGGTGATTGCGCTACATATTGCCGGTGCGCTTAAGCATAAGTTTATTGATAAAGATGAAACATTAAAGCGGATGTCGCTTTAATGTAAAAAGCCCGCTTTTGCGGGCTTTTTTATTACTGATGATATTGCCTACTATGCTCACGCACGGCGCTTAACATGGCGGCGGCATTTTCTGGCGGTGTCCACTGTGTAATACCATGGCCTAGATTAAACACATGGCCATTACCTTTGCCATAGCTGGCTAAAATGCTAGCCACTTCTTTTTCAATCGCTTCTGGTGTTGATAGCAAAATAGCAGGGTCTAAATTACCTTGCAGCGCTACTTTATCACCCACACGTTGACGTGCAGAACCGATATCCACAGTCCAATCTAAACCAAGCGCGTCTGCACCGATATCTGCTTGCGCTTCTAACCATAATGCGCCGCCTTTGGTAAATACCACGCTAGGTACTTTGCGGCCTTCATTATCTTTAGTTAAACCAGCGACGATTTTGTGCATGTAATTCAGCGAAAATTCTTTATAGGCATTGTGTGAAAGCGCGCCGCCCCAAGAATCAAATATCATCACCGCCTGCGCGCCTGCGGCGATTTGAGCGTTTAAATATTGAATCATGGTAAGAGCGGTGGTTTCCAGAATATGGTGCAATAAATCAGGTCGCGCATACGCCATTTTTTTGATATTAAGGAAATCCGTGCCGCCTTTGCCTTCAACCATATAGGTCGCCAGCGTCCAAGGGCTGCCAGAAAAACCAATCAGCGGCACGCGGCCATTGATGGTTTTGCGAATTTGGCTAACGGCATCAAACACATATTGCAATTTAGCCATATCGGGCACAGTCAGCCTCAAAATATCCGCTTCCACTTGCAGAGTCCGCTCAAATTTTGGGCCTTCGCCTTCTTCAAAATACAGCCCCAGACCCATCGCATCTGGCACGGTAAGAATATCGGAAAATAGAATCGACGCATCCAACAAAGGGTAACGATCTAGCGGCTGCATGGTTACTTCTGTCGCAAAATCGGGGCTTTTGCACAATTGCAAAAAGCTGCCCGCCGTTTTGCGGCTTGCTTTGTATTCTGGCAAATAGCGGCCCGCTTGGCGCATCATCCACACTGGCGTGTAGTCTGTGGGTTGGCGCATCAGCGCTTTTAAAAAAGTATCGTTTTGTAGTGTGTTCATTTTTTAGCCACAGAGGACACAGAGAACACAGAGATTAAATGAGATGCCTTTGAGGGTTTCTCTGTGAACTCTGTGCTCTCTGTGGCTTGAATTGAATTATAAATATTAAAAAGTAATTAACGCGGTAGTGTTGATGAGCCCATCAAAAACTCATCTACCGCTTTAGCCGCTTGGCGGCCTTCGCGAATCGCCCACACCACTAACGATTGACCACGACGCACATCACCCGCGGCAAATACTTTAGCTTTGCTGGTTTTGTAGCTCTCAGCGCCTTCGGTGGTGGCTTTTGCATTGCCGCGATTGTCTTTTTCAATGCCGAATGCATCTAATAATTTTTGCACAGGTGACACAAACCCCATTGCTAACAATACTAAATCGGCTTTAATGGTGAATTCAGTGCCAGCCACTTCGGCCATCTTGCCGTCTTTCCATTCTACTTTGCAGCCTTTTAGATGGGTTACTTTACCGTTTTCGCCAATCAATTCTTTGGTGGTAATAGACCAGTCGCGGTTTGCACCTTCCTCATGGCTGCTAGAAGTACGCATTTTAAGCGGCCAGTTTGGCCATACTAATTCTTTGTTTTCTTTTTCTGGTGGTTGCGGCATTAATTCAAATTGCGTAATGCTCAAGGCGCCATGACGATTTGAAGTGCCCACACAGTCTGAGCCTGTATCGCCGCCGCCAATGACCACCACGTTTTTATTGGTCGCCATTACTTGGTTTGCTACCGTATCGCCTGCCACCACTTTATTTTGTGGCGTTAAAAAGTCCATGGCATACATCACGCCATCCAACTCACGGCCTTGCACTGGCAAATCGCGTGGCCATTCGGCGCCACCGGCTAAAATCACCGCATCAAATTCAGCCACTACATCATCTGCTTTGACGTTCTCGCCAACGTTTTGATTCACGCGAAACTCAACGCCTTCGGCTTCCATCTGCGCCATACGTTTATCAATATGCGTTTTTTCCATTTTGAAATCAGGAATACCGTAACGCAATAAACCACCGATACGGCTGCTTTTTTCAAGCACCACCACATCATGACCAACGCGCGCCAATTGTTGCGCGGCCGCTAAACCAGCAGGGCCAGAGCCGACAATAGCAATTTTTTTGCCTGTTTTGTGTGTTGGAACTTGCGGTGTAACCCAACCATTTTCCCAAGCTTTATCAATAATCGCATGTTCAATCGATTTAATTCCCACTGGGTCGGCATTAATATTCAATGTACAAGCCGCTTCGCAAGGTGCTGGGCAAATACGGCCAGTGAACTCTGGAAAGTTATTGGTTGAATGCAAGACATCAATCGCGCCACGCCAGTCTTGGCTATAAACCAAATCATTCCAATCCGGAATAATATTATTAACCGGACAGCCCGTAGTACAGAATGGAATACCGCAATCCATACAGCGCGCGCCTTGTTGCTTGGCTTGGTCATCGGTTAAATGCAACACAAATTCTTTGTAATTTTTAACGCGATCAACCACCGGCAGATTTGCCTCTGCCAATCGTTCAAATTCCATAAAGCCTGTTACTTTGCCCATACTGAAGCCCTTACCTATATTTAATATTTATGCCGCAAACTTTACGCTGCAACTAATGCTTTCGTTTCTGCCAGTTCAATTAATGCGCGTTTGTATTCATTTGGCATTACTTTTACAAATTTCGTTCTGTAATTTGACCAATCCGCCAGCATGGCATTTGCGCGCACACTACCGGTGTATTTTGCGTGATTTTCAATCAATGTTTTCAGTGTAATTTCATCTGGTTGATCTAAATGATGGATTTTGCCAATGCTTGATTCAGCACTTTCTACCTTTTCAAGCGCTACCATGCTCATATTGCAGCGTTTAGCAAATTGACCATCTTCATCATATACATAAGCCACGCCGCCGCTCATACCTGCCGCAAAGTTTTGGCCTGTTACGCCTAAAACCACCACCGTGCCGCCAGTCATGTATTCACAACCGTGGTTGCCAACGCCCTCAACTACTGCAGATGCGCCAGAGTTACGTACACAGAAACGCTCACCTGCAACGCCGCTGAAATAAGATTCACCAGTGGTTGCGCCGTACATAACGGTATTACCGACAATAATATTTTCATGCGAAACGGCATTGAATGCCTGCGGTTTGCGAATGATAATTTTACCGCCGCACAAACCTTTACCCACGTAATCGTTGCCTTCGCCCGTTAATTCAAAGGTAATGCCTTTGGCTAAAAATGCCGCAAAACTTTGGCCAGATGTACCGGTAAAGTTGATGTGAATAGTGTCATCTGGCAAACCTGTATTGCCGTAGCGCGTAGCCACTTGGTTAGACAACATCGTACCCACCGTGCGATTAGTATTAGTAATCGCTACATCTAACACCACTTTTTCGCCTGTTTCCAGCGCATTGTTGGCTAATGCTAATAATTTATTATCAAGCGCATTCACCAAACCGTGATCTTGCACATCGTTATTTTTGCGTGAAACGCTGGCTGGCATTTCTGGCAGATGGAATATCTTGCTGAAATCTAAGCCATTGATTTTCCAGTGATCAATACCTGCTTGCATATCCAGCAAATCAGCGCGACCAATTAAATCATCAAATTTAGCGATACCGATAGATGCCATTAATTCACGTACTTCTTCAGCCACAAAGAAGAAGTAATTCACCACATGCTCAGGCTGACCAGTAAAGCGTTTACGCAATTCTGGGTCTTGCGTAGCCACACCAACAGGGCAGGTATTCAGATGGCATTTGCGCATCATAATACAGCCCTCAACCACTAACGGCGCCGTCGCAAAGCCAAATTCATCCGCACCTAATAATGCACCAATTAGTACATCACGTCCTGTTTTCATTTGGCCATCTACTTGTACAACCACACGGCCGCGCAATTGATTCAGCACCAATGTTTGCTGTGTTTCAGCCAAACCTAGTTCCCAAGGTGTGCCTGCATGTTTAACCGATGAAATTGGTGATGCACCAGTACCACCATCATGACCGGCCACTACAATGTGATCTGATTTGGCTTTAGCCACACCAGCGGCCACAGTACCAATACCGGTTTCTGACACCAGTTTTACTGAGATAGATGCTTTGGGATTGGCATTTTTAAGGTCATGAATCAATTGCGCTAAATCTTCAATTGAGTAAATATCATGATGCGGGGGCGGTGAAATTAAGCCTACGCCAGGAACAGAAAAACGCAATTTTGCAATGTATTCTGATACTTTATGACCTGGCAATTGGCCGCCTTCGCCCGGTTTTGCACCTTGCGCCATTTTAATTTGAATCTGGTCAGCGTTCGCCAAGTATTCTGCCGTTACGCCAAATCGGCCAGAAGCCACTTGCTTGATGCGTGAGCGCATTGAATCGCCCGCTTTTAGCGGAATATCGCGCTCAATATTTTTAGCGCCAATCACATTCGCCATTGTGGTGTCGTGCGCTACTGGAATAAAACGCTTAGCGTCTTCACCGCCTTCACCTGTATTCGATTTACCACCAATACGGTTCATGGCAATGGCTAAAGTTGCGTGCGCTTCAGTCGAAATTGAGCCTAATGACATCGCGCCAGTTGCAAAACGTTTAACGATTTCTTTTGCTGGCTCTACTGAATCAAGCGGAATAGAAGTGCCTGCTGATTTGATTTCAAATAAACCACGCAAAGTCATATGACGGCGCGTTTGGTCGTTAATTAAAGCCGCATATTCCTTATAGGTAGTTGCCGAATTGGTGCGCGTAGCGTGTTGCAATTTGGCAATTGAATCTGGCGTCCACATATGTTCTTCGCCACGCACGCGGAAGGCATATTCGCCACCTGCGTCTAAGCTATTCGCCAATACTGGGTCATCGCCAAATGCGCTGGTGTGTAAACGTACTGCTTCTTCCGCCACTTGGTCTAAGCCAATGCCTTCAATATTCGTGGCGGTTCCTGTGAAATATTTATCTACAAACACAGTATTTAAGCCAATTGCTTCAAAAATTTGTGCGCCACAATACGATTGATAGGTAGAAATACCCATTTTCGACATGACTTTATATAAGCCTTTGCCGATTGCTTTAACGAATTTTTTAGCCGCTTCGTAATTGTCCAAGCCTTTAGCTAGGTCGTGGCCCATGTGATTAATAGTTTCAAAAGCTAACCATGGGCAAACCGCCTCAGCGCCATAACCTGCAAGTAAGGCAAAATGATGCACTTCACGCGCTGAGCCAGTATCGATTACTAAGCCAGTGCTGGTTCTTAAACCTGCTTTTACCAAATGCTCATGCGTTGCTGAACAAGCCAGTAATGCTGGAATAGGTAAGCGTGTGTCACTTACCGTTCTATCTGAAAGAATCAGAATATTAAAGCCATCACGCACGGCTTTTTCAGCTGCAGCGGCAATATTGGCTACCGCAGCTGCCATGCCTGCTTTGCCTTGTGCGGCAGGGTAAGTGATATCCAACACCAATGATTTATATTGGTTTTGCGTGAGCGTTGCAATCACTTTTAATTGCTCTAACTCATCCAACATTAATACTGGTTGCGCCGCTTCTAAACGCATTGGCGGCAATGTATCGCTACCATTTATTTCATCATGACCCAGCAAATTTGGTTTAGGACCAATAAACGTCACCAAAGACATCACCAATTCTTCACGAATCGGGTCAATTGGCGGGTTGGTCACTTGCGCGAATAGCTGTTTAAAGTAGTTGTACAACAATTTTGGTTTAGCCGATAACACCGGCAAAGCCGCATCGTTACCCATTGAGCCAGCGCCTTCTTCGCCATTGGCCACCATTGGCGCCATCACAAATTTAATGTCTTCTTGCGTGTAACCAAATGCCTGTTGCGTATCCAGTAAGTTTGCTGCCATTTCTAACTTGCCATCCACTTTTGGCATATCGCTTAAAAAGTAGCGTGTTTTTTCAATCCATTGTTTATATGGCTTGGCGGTTGCCAGCGCATTTTTCACTTCGGCATCGCCAATAATACGGCCTTGCTCAGTATCAATCAGCAGCATTCTGCCTGGCTCTAAGCGCCATTTTTTAACGATTTTTTCTTGCGGGAAAGTCAGCACACCCATCTCAGATGCCATCATCACAATGTCATCATCCGTTACTAAGTATCGGGCAGGGCGCAAGCCGTTGCGGTCAAGCGTGGCGCCAATCATGCGGCCATCGGTAAACGCTACCGCGGCTGGGCCATCCCATGGTTCCATTAACGCGGCGTGATATTCATAAAACGCGCGGCGTTCATCATCCATTAAATATTGGCCAGCGCCATCTTTCGCGCCCCAAGCTTCAGGAATCAACATCATCATAGCATGCGGCAAACTGTAACCACCGGCCACTAGCAACTCTAAACAGTTATCAAAACAAGCCGAATCCGATTGGCCTTCTGCGATTAATGGCCAGAGCTTTTCTAAATCTTCGCCAATTACACTCGATTTCATGGTTTCGTGACGCGCGGCCATCCAATTGACGTTGCCTTGCACCGTGTTAATTTCACCGTTGTGCGCAATCATGCGGAATGGATGCGCTAAATCCCACGCTGGGAACGTATTGGTTGAAAAACGCTGATGCACTAATGCTAAAGCTGAAACGATACTTTCATCGTTTAAATCGGTGTAATAAACGCCTACTTCGTTTGCTAGCAACATGCCTTTATAGACAATGGTGCGTGATGAAAGTGAAGGCATATAAAATGCGGCTTTGTCGCTTAAATTCAATGCACGAACGGCATGTTCAATGCGTTTGCGGATTACAAATAGTTTGCGCTCAAATACATTCTGGTCGTTTCCTGTGCTGGCAATAATCACTTGGCGCATGGTCGGTTCAACGTCGCGCGCGGCTTGAGCAATATTGCTGTTATCCACTGGCACATCGCGCCAGCCTAAAAATGTTTGATTCTCTTCAGCGATAATTTTGGTAATCAAAGCTTCGCAAGCTTCACGATTTTTGGCCGCTTGTGGCGAAAACACATTACCAACCGCGTATTGGCCAGCATCTGGTAGTTGAATATTGAGCTTTGCGGCTTCTTTGCGCATAAACGCGTCTGGTAATTGCATCAACAAACCAGCGCCATCGCCCAATTTAGGGTCGTAGCCGGTGGCACCGCGGTGCGTTAAATTGGTCAGTAACTCTAAGCCTTTTTGCACAATGGCATGGCTTTTTGTGCCTTTAATGTGCGCCACAAAGCCAACGCCACAAGCATCTTTTTCGTTGCGCTTGTCGTATAAACCTTGGTTTTGCGGTGCTAGATTGTTACTGGTTTCACTGGTGTTCAAGAATTGCATATTTATGCCCAAAAATTCACTATCAAAACATTTAGCGGAACCTTTAATAATACCGTTTAAAGCGTGCAAGTTCAATCGCTTATGGTTAAATTGACCCAAGTTTTAGCAGAATATTGCACAACTTAATTAAAATAATATTAAAATAATTTGACAATGCAAATGAGAATGATTATCATTAATATCTGATAACTATTATTTGAGGAATTCAATATGAATTATTTTACTCATACAAATCATGACGAAAAGATTTTGCTGGCTAATAGCTTTGGCATTAAGCTATTTTATTCTAGAGACAAGAATATTGTTGAGCTTGAAATAGGCGTGACGTGCCTGCGCCTTAACCCAAGCCTTATTCAGCGAATTGCCAATGTGATGATGAAAGCGAGCTTGCAGCTTGATCATATTGAAGCTGCAAACAAGCGCTTAGATTCAGGTGAAATGGCGCACAACAACAGGCCGCATATGGCGCACTAAATATGGCTTACAAATATGACTCACCAGCCGGTTAATAAAGTTTAAAATCAACAAGTTACAAACTAGCAAACGCTTTTTTCGCCGCTTCTACGGTAAAGGCAATATCGGCATCGGTATGCGCTGCCGATACAAAACCCGCCTCAAAAGCAGAAGGACCCAGATAAATGCCGCTATCTAACATGCTATGGAAAAAGCGATTGAAATGCTCTTTATTGTTGTTTTGCATAATTTCGGCATAACTGCTTGGGCAGTTTTCACTGAAATATAAGCCAAACATGCCACCTACATTTTGCGCGTTAAAAGTAACGCCTGCTTGTTTTGCTGCCTGTTTTAGGCCATCCATCAGCTTTTTGGTTTGCACAGTTAATTTAGCGTGAAAATCGGGCGCTTGAATCAATTTAAGCGTTGCCAAACCAGCCGATACCGCCACAGGGTTGCCAGATAGCGTACCGGCTTGATACACCTTACCTAATGGCGCCAACACACTCATAATATCTTTGCGGCCACCAAATGCACCCACTGGCAAGCCGCCACCAATCACTTTACCTAAAGTTGTCATATCTGGCGTAATGCCATACAAAGCCTGCGCGCCGCCCAAATGCACCCTAAAGCCTGTCATCACTTCATCAAAAATAAGAATAGCGCCATGTTTGGTGCACAGCGCACGTAGCGTTTGTAAAAATTCCATATGCGGCACAATTAGGTTCATATTGCCCACAACCGGCTCAATAATTACACAGGCAATTTCATCGCCACGCTTATTAAATAGCTCTTGTAGTTGCTGGGAATTATTATATTCCAGCGTTAGAGTGTGAGCGGCCACACTCGCTGGCACGCCACCAGAATCTGGCTCGCCAAAGGTTAACAAGCCAGAACCTGCCTTAACCAATAAGCCATCAGAATGACCATGGTAACAGCCTTCAAACTTCACAATGGTATCGCGACCGGTAAAACCGCGCGCTACGCGGATGGCACTCATGGTCGCTTCGGTACCGCTACTATTTAAACGCACTTGTTCCATGCTAGGCACTAGCTTGTTGATAAGCGCGGCCATTTCCAGCTCTAGCCCTGTAGGCGCGCCAAATGATAGGCTATTTTCCGCCGCCGCTTGCACCGCCGCAATGACCTCTGGGTGCGCATGACCAACAATCATTGGGCCCCAGGAATTGATGTAATCGATATATTCTTTGCCATCAACATCCCACAATTTAGAGCCTAAACCCTTTTTAAAAAATACAGGCGTGCCGCCTACAGAGCGAAATGCGCGCACCGGCGAATTTACGCCACCAGGAATTAATTGTTGAGATTGGTCAAACAGACTTTGATTTTGAGAAGTATTGGCGTTTTGTGATGTCATGGCTTAGTGCTTAAATAATTGTGAAAATTGTTGAGAGGCTAATCTTACGTCATCTGCAGCAAAAATAGCTTGAATAACGGCAATTGCATCAGTTCCTGCCTGTATCACTTGATTAGCATTTTGCAGATTAATTCCGCCAATTGCGACACATGGAACATTTAATTCAGCGCGCGCTTGACTGAACAAACTTAAATTTGCCACAGGCGCATTTGGTTTGGTGTTTGAGGCAAAACAAGCACCAAATGCTACATAATCTGCGCCTTGATTTTGTGCTGCTAGCGCCAAATCAAAGCGGTTGTAGCAAGAGGCGCCTAATATTTTATTTTCGCCTAATCTTGCGCGAACTTCGGCTAAATTACCGTCATCTGCGCCTAAATGCACGCCATCTGCATCTAAAGTTAAGCACAGTTTTACTGAATCGTTAATAATCAGCGGCACATTATATTGCCTGCACAAAGGCAAAATTGCCCGCGCTTGCTGGGTTTGCAGCTTATGGTTCGCTTTTTTATTGCGATACTGCAAAATACTCACTCCACCTTGCAGCGCGGCTTCTACTTTTTTAATCAGTAAATCGGTATCGGCGATATCAGGCGTTACGGCATACAGGCCTCTAATAGGCATGCTTTTAATGTTGGATAAAAGGGACTTTTTCATTGCCTTCTGATTCATCATCGCGCGCCCAAAAGAAGCGGTCTGGTATAAATTGTCCCATGCCAGGGCGGAACGCATTTTTTAGCGTTTGCCATGTGTATTCTTGCGCTTCTTGAATTGCTTCTTCCATGCTTAAACCATGTGCCAAGCAAGCGGCAATTGCGCTGGTCAATGTGCAGCCAGAGCCATGATAGCTGCCTGCCAACCGCTCCCAGTGATAAGCTTTAAGTAAGCCGCTGGCACCCGATGGGCTGCTGCCGTAAAGCGAATTCACCACATCCGTGCTGCGCTCATGCGTGCCGGTAATCAACACATATTCGGTGCCCAAATCTAATAAACGCTGCGCGGCTTCTTCTAGTGATGTATGCAGAATCTCATCGCCATCATCCATAAAAGCCAAGCGGCGCGCTTCTAAACTATTCGGAGTAATTAAAGTGGCTTGGGGAAACAATAACTCAGTCATGGCCGCTTGCATTTCTTCATTGGCCAGCTCATCACCACGGCCAGAGGTTAAAATTGGGTCAATCAGCAAGGGCACATCCGGGTAATCGGCCATAATTTCCGCAATAACCGCGATATTTTCAACGCTGCCCAGCAAGCCTAATTTAAAAGCTGAAACTTGAATGTCTTCTAAAATGGTGCGCGCTTGCTCATTAATCCAATCAGAATCCAACGCCATCACGCTTTCTACACCCACGGTATCTTGCACGGTAATGCCTGTAACAACTGATAATGGATGACAACCAATACTGGCCAAAGCCAAAATATCAGCCTGCAAACCCGCGCCGCCGCTAGGGTCGGTGGCTGCAAATGTAAGTACGGTTGGCGGAGTAGGTGTCATGGCTTTAGTCATATGAAAAATATCATTATTTTAACGCAAATATGCCCATATAGCTCTTAACATGTTGTTTGCAATTAGAGATTAGCAACAATTAAGAAAGCCATGCCAGATTAAAATTCCAATGGGTCAATATCTAAGCTCCAGCGCACTTTATTGGCGATTGGTAGCGCCCGAATTTGTGGCATCCACACTTTTAGTAAGCGCTGTAACGCCGCGCGGGTGTTGGCTTGTAGTAACACTTGGGCACGCTCCATGCTTTTTAACCGTTCCATTTGCGGCCTAATTGGGTCGTAAATCATGACATCGGTTTTGATGGCGTGCGCCATATTAAGTGCTTGATTTAAAAATTGCTGAACCAAGCTAAAATCATTGGCCTCTGAGCGCAGCAAAGCAAAAAAACGCGTGGGAGGAAACTGCATCATGCGCCGCTCTTGCAACAGCTCATCTGCGTAACTGGCATAATCTTGCGCGCGCAGCGCATGAAACAGCGCATGCTGTGGAAATGCAGTTTGAATCAGCACTTGACCAGCCTTATCAGCGCGCCCAGCACGGCCTGCCACTTGCATCAGCTGTGCAAATAAACGCTCACTGGCGCGAAAATCAGGGCTGTATAAAGCACTATCGGTATCAATCACGCCAACTAATGTCAGATTCGGAAAATCATGGCCTTTGGCTAGCATCTGCGTACCGACCAAAATATCGATTTCTTGATTATGTACCTGGGTTAATAAATCGGTCAGTGCGTTTTTATTACGCATGCTATCGCGATCCACACGCGCGATTCTTGCAGTTGGGAGTAGGGCTTGCAGGGTTTGCTCTAACCGTTGTGTGGCATGCCCAACAGGCCGCATATCGGCATTGCCGCAACTTGGGCATTGCACAGGAATTTTCTGCTCTTGACCACAATGATGACACTTTAATTTTCGTTGACTTAAATGCACCACCAAACGCGCAGAGCAGCGCGTACAAGGCGCCACCCATTGGCAAGCATTGCAGTGCAAAACAGGCGCGTAACCACGGCGGTTAATAAACAATAAGCTTTGCTCGCCTTTATTTAAGCGCTCTTGCAAGGCTTTGATTAAAAAGGGTGACAGACCATTTTCAGTCGGTGATTTTGCAATATCTATGCAATAAATTTCAGGCAGCGTAGCATTTTCAACCGCTCTTTTAGCCAAAGTAAGTAGCCCATATTGCTGCTTTTGAGATGTTTTAAGGTTAGGATTCTGCGCAGCCTTTTGGTCATCTACCGGCTGATTAATCGCATTAAACCAAGTTTCTAAAGAGGGCGTGGCGCTGCCCAAAATAATTGGAATATTCAGCTGCTTAGCGTGCACCATTGCCACGTCGCGCGCATGGTAACGCATACCATCTTGTTGCTTGTAAGAGCCATCATGCTCTTCATCCATCACAATCATTTTCAACTGCGGCATAGGCGTAAACACGCTTAAGCGCGTACCAATCACAATTTTTGCGGCGCCAGAGCTGGCAGCCAGCCAATTTTGCAATCGCTCACTTTCGCTTAAATTGCTGTGCAAAGTCACTAAAGGAAATTGGCTTAAGCGGCTTCTAAATCGGGCTTCTAGCTGTGGTGTTAAATTGATTTCTGGCACCAAAACCAATACTTGCGCACCCATTCCATGCGCATTTTTTTGGCTTAAAACGTGCTGCAAAATTTGAATATATACTTCTGTTTTACCGCTGCCAGTTACACCATACAATAACCAAGGCTTAAAAATGTGAGTAAGCGCTAACACACATTCAATCGCATTTTTCTGCTCATCGTTTAAAATGGGCTCAATTGCCGATGTCGGTAAAGAGGGTTTTACGGCAGTGACTTCGTGCGCGGTCACTAAATTTAACGCTTTTAAATCCGCAATCGCTTTGCGCCAAGTGGCTGATATCAGCGCCAACTCAGCTTCTGTAAGCTCTTGTTTTGCCTGCAATGCTGCCAATATGCGTTGCATCACTACTTTTTTGGCTGGCACTAAAGCAAGATCTGCATTTTCTATCAATCGGTATGCAAACATTTTGCGTGAAACGGCCGGTTTAATTTGACGCAAACGTAATGGCAGCGTGGAAATTAATGCCTGACCTAAGGGATAGTGATAATAATCGGCGCAAAAATTTAATAATTTAAAGCTTGGGCTATCAACAATCACCTCATCAAATACAT
>JAYWCF010000141.1:0-5833 GCA_043780715.1 Methylotenera sp.
GTTGGATAGCGCCAATATTAAGCTGAGCGATTTAGATGGCATTGCTTTTGGCGCTGGGCCTGGCGCATTTACAGGTGTGCGAATTGCCAGCGGCGTGGCGCAGGGCTTGGGTTTTGGTGCCAATTTACCGGTTGTGGGCATTAATACACTAACTGCCGTGGCTGAGGCAAGTGGTCAACAAAAAGTGATTGTTTGCCTAGATGCGCGCATGGGCGAGATTTACCATGCCGCTTTAATAAAGCAAAATGGTGTTTGGGTTGAAAAAAGTGAAACCAAAGTGTGCAAACCACAAGCCGCGCCGTTATTAGCAGGTAACGATTGGGTTGGCGCAGGTAGTGGCTGGGCGGCGTATGATGATGTATTAACGCAAATGTACGCCAATAATTTAAGCCAAACATTACCCACTGTCTTAGCCGATATTACGCCAACGGCAGAGGCGATTTTGCGCTTAGCGCAACCCACATTTGAATCTGGCCAAGCAAGGCCAGCCATAGAAGCCATGCCGATTTATATTCGTAATCGCGTGGCATTAACCACCTTAGAACGCGAGCAAGGCTTGCGATTATGAACGCGGTTTTGAAGGTGAGCTATCAACTTAGGCCCATGCAAATGGCGGATTTAGATGCGGTGATGGCGATTGAGCCAACTATTTACACGCACCCATGGACGCGCGGCAATTTCAGCGATTCTATCAATTCGGGCTATAGCGCTTGGGTGTTAGAGGCCAATCAATCAATTATCGGTTATGCGCTACTAATGATGGTGTTAGATGAAGCGCATCTGCTTAATTTAAGCGTGGCAAAAGACCAGCAAAAACAAGGTTTGGGCCGATATTTATTAGAGCATATGCTGCAAATCGCTAAAAATCACAAAGCGGCCAATATGTTTTTAGAAGTGCGTCCTAGCAATATTTCGGCTATTGCTTTATATGAAAATATGGGTTTTTGCGAAATGGCGGTGCGCCGTGGTTATTATCCAGCGCATAATGGTCGCGAAGATGCAGTTTTAATGGGGCTTGCGCTATGAGTATGACACGTGAAGACACCAATAAAATATCGCGTGGTGACGCTTATAAAATAACACGTGAAGACGTTCTACGCGAATTAGAGCTGCTGCCCATCTGGACATTGCGCGAGCCACTGCCTAGTCAATCTGCTGTTGAGCCGATACAAGCTATTCCAGTTGAAGCGGCAACGCTTAAACTAGTTGAGCCACTTGTTATTGAACAAGTAATAATTGAAGAGGCGCCTATTGAACCCTCACCAGTCGCTTCTAGCCCAGCCGTACTCATTACATCAGACGATAAAAAGTGGGCATTTGTATTGCCAGCCGAATTAACCGGCCAAGCGGCTGATTTGTTTAACAATATTTTACGTGCGCTTCACATCAACAAAACGCAAACTAGCCACACTCAGCAATTAGTGAAAGAGTTGGCTAATTTAGAGGTGGGCGTAATTGTGGCAATGGGTGAAGAAATGGCGCAGCAACTGTTCGCTAGCGCTCAAACATTAGAAAACTTGCGCGGTAAGATACAAACAGTAAATGGCTTGCCAATAATGGCTACTTACCACCCAAATGAGTTGTTGCAACAAGCCCTTAATAAAGCGAAAACGTGGGATGATTTGTGCCTTGCAATGGATGCAGTAAGCAATTAAAGACGCATACTTGAAATAACCAGTTTTAGCCCAATTTTATAAATAGAAATGATTTTTAAGGAGTTTTAAATGCGTACTTTTTGGCAGAAATTTTTAATATTGGCGTTGGCTTTTGGCTTATCTAGTTGCGGCTACAACGCTTTTCAAAGCTTAGACGAAGAAGCAAAAGCCAGCTGGGCCGAAGTATTAAACCAATATCAGCGCCGTGCCGATTTAGTGCCAAACTTGGTTGAAACAGTTAAAGGCTACGCCGCGCATGAGCAAGAAGTGCTGACCGATGTAGCCAATGCGCGCTCAAAAGTGGGCAGTATGCAAGTAACGCCTGAGTTGTTAAATGATCCAGAAGCGTTTGCTAAATTTCAAGCCGCGCAAGGCCAATTAACAGGCGCGCTATCGCGCTTAATGGCGGTGGCAGAGAATTACCCTAACCTTAAGGCAGACCAAGGTTTTAGAGATTTGCAAGCGCAATTAGAAGGTACCGAAAACCGCGTAACCGTTGCGCGTAATCGTTATATCACCACGATTAAAGAATACAACGTTGCGGTGCGCAGCTTTCCAAACAACTTAACAGCCATGATGTTTGGCTATAAAACTAAACCAAGCTTTACGGTAGAAAATGAAAAAGCGATTTCTGTGACGCCTAAAGTCGATTTTGGTAATAAAAAATAATTTAAGATATTTGCTTAAACGTGTTTTTTAAATTAAAAGCGGGCTTGTATGCGCTATTTGTGATGCTTTTATTAGCATCCAATTTGGCGCATGCAGAGCTTGTTGTCATACCAGAACTTAAATCGCGCATTACCGATTTAACCCAAACTTTATCAGCCGACCAGCAAGCGCAACTGGATTCTAAGCTAGCCGCCTTTGAGAAGCAAAAAGGCAGCCAAATTGCTGTATTGATATTGCCCACAACCCAGCCAGAAGATATCGCACAATTTTCTATTCGCGTAGTCGAAAAGTGGAAAGTAGGCCGTGCAAAAATTGACGACGGTATTTTGGTTTTAGTGGCCAAAGACGACCGAAAAATTCGTATAGAAGTGGGCTACGGTTTAGAAGGCGCCATCCCAGATTTAACCGCCAAACGCGTAATTAACGAAATAATCTCACCACAATTTAAGCAAGGAAACTTCTACGGCGGCTTAGATGCAGGTGTGGATAAATTAATTGGACTAGTCAATGGTGAGACTTTGCCTGAGCCTAAAGCTAGCGCTTCTGCTGGCAATGTGATTGAAAACTTATTGCCCATTTTATTATTTGGCGGCTTAATTTCTGGCTTGGTATTGCGCAGCATATTAGGCAATTTTGCCGGTAGCGCGGTCAATGGCAGTTTGGTTGGTGGCGCTGTTTGGTTGCTGGGTTTGGCGCTGGGCGCGGCCGTTATTTTTGCTATTGTGGCCTTCTTTTTTACCATGATGATGGGCGGCCGTGGCATGGGTGGTTATGGCGGCATGCCTATGGGCGGCGGCGGTTTTGGTGGCGGGGGATCTAGCAGCTGGGGCGGCGGTGGCGGCGGTTTTGGCGGCGGCGGGGCTTCTGGTGATTGGTAAACAAATGCTCAAAAAACATACATTATGAAACAGCGTCACCCCGTTATCCGTTTTTTTAAACACTTAATCTGCACCGCTTTGCCTGCCAGCTGGCAAGTGCGTAAACATTTTTCCGATAGCGCCTTAAATCGCATTGAAAAAGCGATTCAACTCAGTGAGCAATTGCATGCCGGCGAGATTCGGTTTGTAGTAGAAGCTTGCTTACATCCATTGGAAATACTCTGCAAAAAAACACCCAAAAGACGCGCTTTAGAGCTGTTTGGGCGTTTTAATATTTGGGATACCGCGCAAAATAATGGTGTGCTGATTTATCTATTATTAGCCGATCGAGATGTTGAAATTGTGGCCGATCGCGGCATTCATCGGCATGTTGGTGACAATGGCTGGGACGCAATTTGCCATGCCATGGAGCTAGAATTTAGGCAGGGAAATTTTGAGTCAGGCGTCTTGCAAGGATTGCATGATATTAGTCAATTGCTGCAAACGCATTTTCCAGCGGCTAGCGATAATGACAATGAATTACCAAATAAGCCAATTATTCTATAATCCTCACTGCTTGTAATCCGCATTACTTCTAAGCTAATTAGATAGTACAAACTAAGTCCTTACTGACTTAAAGTGTTTTTACCGTTAAAATTCTGTTTCAAATTTTATTCGTTGATATTTCCATGCGCGCATCCCAATTTTTTATCGCCACCCAAAAAGAAGCCCCAGCCGATGCTGAATTAATTTCGCACAAATTAATGGTGCGCGCAGGCTTGATTAAAAAGCTGGGCAGCGGCTTGTATAGCTGGATGCCATTGGGCTTACGTGTGTTGCGCAAAGTAGAAAACATTGTGCGCGATGAGATGAACAAAGCAGGCGCGTTAGAGTTATTAATGCCGGCCGTGCAACCAAAAGAGCTGTGGGATGAAACAGGCCGCTGGGCTGTTTTTGGACCGCAAATGCTTAAAATTAAAGATAGGCATGATCGTGATTTTTGTTTTGGCCCAACGCATGAAGAAGTGATTACCGATATCGCGCGCCGCGAAATTAATAGCTACAAACAATTACCGCTTAATTTTTATCAAATTCAGATGAAGTTCCGTGATGAGATTCGCCCCCGTTTTGGCGTAATGCGCGCACGCGAATTTATGATGAAAGATGCGTATTCGTTTCACACTAGTTTTGAATCCTTAAGCAAAACCTATGCAGATATGCACCAAGCCTACAGCAATGTGTTTACGCGCTTAGGGCTAAAATTTCGTGCGGTAAAAGCCGACTCTGGCGCGATTGGTGGCGATGGTTCGCAAGAGTTTCACGTATTAGCCGATAGCGGTGAAGACGCGTTGGCTTATTGCGAAAATTCGGATTACGCCGCCAACGTAGAATTAGCTGAAGCCTTGCCAGAAACTAATGCTAGAGCCGCTGCCAGCCAAACAATGGTTGATGTTGAAACACCAAAACAAACTACTTGCGATGATGTGGCAAAGTTATTGGGTGTTACGGTTCAGCAAACGGTTAAATCAATCGCCTTAATGGTTAAAAAAGAGGTTGAAGCTGAGCAGTTTTATTTAGCTTTATTGCGCGGCGACCACAGCTTAAATGAAGTAAAAACAGCTAAAGCTCTTAGTAAACTGATACAAAACGCTGAATTCAGATTCGCCACAGAAGAAGAAATTCGCGCCAACTTAAGCTGTCCGCCAGGCTTTATCGGCCCAGTCAATGTGGGCGCCAATGTTACGGTGATTGCGGATAAAACAGTGGCCAATATGAGCGATTTTGTGTGTGGCGCCAATAAGCCAAAATACCACTTAAGCGGCGTTAATTTTGGCCGCGATTTACCAGAGCCTGTTTTAGTGGCGGATATTCGCAATGTAGTGGATGGCGATGCCAGCCCAGATGGTAAAGGTACGTTAAGTTTATGTCGCGGTATTGAAGTTGGCCATATTTTCCAGTTGCGCACCAAGTATGCGCAAGCCATGAACGCAACATACCTAGATGAAAATGGTCAATCCCAAGTGATGGAAATGGGTTGTTACGGCATTGGCGTATCGCGCATTATCGGCGCGGCGATTGAGCAAGGCAATGACGAAAAAGGCATTATTTTCCCATTAAGCATGGCGCCATTTGCGCTGGTTATCTGCCCAATCGGCATGGATAAAAGTGAGTTGGTGAAAAATGCCGCTAATCAACTGTATGCCGATTGCGTAAAAGCGGGCGTGGATGTGTTGTTTGATGACAGAGGTGAGCGCCCAGGTGTAATGTTTGCCGAAAGCGATTTAATGGGCATACCGCACCGCATTGTGATTGGCGACCGTGGCTTGGCTGAAGGTAAAGTGGAATACAAATCGCGCAGCCAAGCAGAAGCGCAAAACATTGCCCTGGATAGCGTTGTAAATCATTTGAGCGGTTTGCTCAATAATTAAGCCAGCATGCTGAAAAGAATACTTTTAGCTTATTTGTGTGGTGTTGCTTTTTTAAGTGCAACATCCATATGCTTTGCAGGCAATCAGCGTGAAGAGCCGCTTTCCAATTCAGTAAAAGCCTTGATGCAAAAATCGATTAGCGATTTAGCGGCACCACGATTAATGTTCGCTAGCCAAGAAGATGGCAAAGCGTGGCTTAGCGATATGTCACAGCGTTTACAAA
>JAYWCF010000142.1:0-2009 GCA_043780715.1 Methylotenera sp.
TGGTTTTGGCTGTTGGCAGCGCATTATCCAGCGTTACAAAACCCGCTTTAATCCAAGCTTGCAAGCGGCTGCGCGAGTGCTGCGGCAACAATTGCTGCAAGGCAATATCCAAACGCTCGCCGCCCGATGTCATGGGAATTTGAACCTTAATTTGGGCGCTCATTTGTGCTTTAACTGGTGTGAAATCTGCTGTTTTATCTTGCATACGTTATAATATTGTCATTAATGATGAATTAGGTTTTGTATCTTGAAAAATATTGTTTTTAAAACTAACACTGTGCGTATTTTACCGCTTTTAGGCGCCAGCCTTTTAGTTATATTTTTAGGCGGGTGTTCAATTTTTGGCGCGCCTACTGAATTAGATGATACCAAAGGCTGGCAGGCCGATCGCATCTATCAAGAAGGTGAAGATAAGATGACCGATAAGGACTACGATAAGGCGATTGTTTATTTTCAAAAGCTAGAATCGCGTTTTCCGCACGGAAAATACGCAGCGCAGGCGCAGTTAGAAATTGCCTACGCGCAATACAAAAAGCAAGATCCAATCTCTAGCGTGGCGGCGGCAGACCGCTTTATTAAGCTGCACCCTAATCACCCCAATGTAGATTACGCCTATTATCTCAAAGGCTTAGCGACTTTTAACGAGCGTGGATTTATCGAAAAATATACCGCACAAGAAATTAGCGACCGCGATCCAAAAACGCTCAAGCTCTCATTCGCTGCCTTTAAAGAACTGACCGATCGCTACCCAAAAAGCCGTTATTTTAAAGATGCCACGCAACGTATGGTGTATTTAGTTAACGCGCTTTCGCAATCAGAAATGCACGTGGCGCGCTATTACATGAAGCGCCAAGCCTATTTGGCCGCACTAAACCGCGCTAAATATGTGCTGGAATATTACCCCAACTCCACCGCGGTAGAAGAAGCCTTGGTGATTAGCATCAGCGCCTATGATTACATGGGCATGAACGATTTAAAAGACGATACTCTGCGCGTGCTTAAAACCAACTACCCCAATATCCCCATGCTGGCGGGCAAAAGTGGCGAGGATGAACGAATTTGGTGGAAGTTTTGGGAAAGCTTATATTAAGGTTTAGTTAAAAATTGATGGCTGCATGTTTTAAATTTAGGTAACACTAAAAATAGTTAATGCCATGATTTTATTATGTAATTTATTTTTAAAAATTAAATGGATTTCGTATTTTACGCTTTTAGAAGCAGTAATTAGGATATTTACTTTACGTTAGGGTTTTGAGTATGCTAATCAGTGAGTTCCTAAAGAAATGGTGGATACCAGCAGTATTAATGCTATTGGCATCATCCCCACCGGCACTTGTTCTGTTCTGTCAAAACAGTCTAGTGCCGCACATAAAAACAGCGGAGCCATTAGCGCTGTTAAACATAGGAGCATTATTACTGTGGTTAGCATTACTTCTGGCTGCATTTCTTTTCATTCAACATCCTTGGCTTAAATAGAATGAACCAACGGGAACTTGGGTTAATAGATTTAACAACCTTAGGTATTGTGCTAAATGTAGAGCTAACAAAATAATTACCCCACTAAAAAACGAAGTCACTGGTTGGCGTTGTATGAACTGCCAGCACTTTTTCCATGACCCATCGCGGGCGCACATAGAGTCACCAAAAAAGAATACTGTTAAAAATGAGCGCATTTAACCCTAGCCCATCACTCAAGCGGGATTGGCTAAAGACAGCCCCTTAATTCAAACATTAGGCCTCACCCTAACGTTTTTTATTCTCTTCGTCTTTTTTCGCTTTTAATTCAGCACGTTGTGCGGTTTTACGGCGGCGCATGCTCACAATGCCCTCGCCTGCTTTGCGTTTATTTTCTGGCTCTGCAAACGGGTTTGCACCTTGGTTAAATTGCACGCGTAATGGTGTGCCAACCAGCTGAAAGGTTTTGCGGAACACACCTTCTAAATAGCGTTTGTAGCTATCTTTAATGTCATCCACATGGCTGCCGTGAATCACCACAATTGGCGGGTTTT
>JAYWCF010000143.1:0-2006 GCA_043780715.1 Methylotenera sp.
GCAGCTTGGTCGCCAAATTATTCGCGGCGTTCTAGGCAGTATTTTTAAAGGCAGATAGCGTATGCTAAGCAGCAGCATGTTAAGTGATATTGAAATCGCCCAAGCTGCCAAGCTAAAGCCGATTGTTGATGTTGCTAGCGCGCTAGGTATTGCGTCATTAGATTTAATTCCATACGGGCACTACATTGCCAAGATAAGCGCTAACTGCTTGAATAAGCTACAAAAAAGCGCCGCATTTAAACCCAGCGTCAAACTCATTTTAGTGACCGCCCTCAGCCCCACGCCTGCGGGCGAAGGTAAAACCACGACGACGATTGGCTTGGCTGATGCGCTTAACCATATTTGTCAAGAAGAAAAGTCTGGCAAGCAAGCAATTGTGTGTATCCGCGAGCCTTCGCTAGGTCCAGTTTTTGGCATGAAGGGCGGCGCGACAGGCGGCGGAAAATCTCAAGTGGTGCCGATGGAAAACATTAATTTGCATTTTACTGGTGATTTTCATGCAATTACTGCCGCCAATAATTTACTCGCTGCGTTAATTGACAACCATATTCACCACGGCAACGCATTACAAATTGATGTGCATCGCATCTCGTGGAAGCCTTGCCTAGACATGAATGACCGCGCGTTGCGGCATATTACGCTGCATCATCAATATGGCGATAAAACGTCGGGTTTTGATATTACCGTGGCCAGCGAAGTGATGGCGATTTTTTGCTTGGCCGAAAATTTGAACGATTTAAAAACGCGACTGGCCAACATTCAAGTGGCCGTAAATATGGCTGGCGAGCCAGTATTGGCGGGCGATTTGCAAGCACAGGGTGCCATGACGGCGTTGCTTAAAGATGCGTTTCAGCCGAATTTAGTGCAAACGCTTGAACATACGCCTGCGCTGGTGCATGGCGGGCCGTTCGCCAATATCGCACACGGTTGCAACTCGGTAATTGCCACAAAAACTGCGCTAAAATTGGCCGATTACGTGGTGACAGAGGCTGGCTTTGGCGCAGATTTAGGCGCAGAAAAGTTTTTTGATATTAAATGCCGCGCGGCCAAATTGCAGCCCGACGCAGTGGTGATTGTGGCAACGATTCGTGCGCTTAAATATCACGGCGGTGCTGACTTAAGTGAGTTAAATAAGGAAGGTATTGAAAAATTATGCCTTGATTTTTTAAACAAGGGAATCAATAATTTAAAAAAACATATTTATAATTTACATGAAGTTTTTGGCATGCAAGTCATTGTGGCAATTAATCATTTTGAACACGATACACAAGCTGAAATTGATGCACTTAAATTGGCCGTTGTTGCTTTAGGTTTTAAGGCTATTGTATGCAAACATTGGGCGCAAGGTGGCGCAGGTGCGGCGGAATTGGCGCATGAAATTGTTGCATTGATTGAACAAAAATTATCGACATTTAAGTTGTTATACAAAGATAGCGATTCTTTGATTGAAAAGTTAACAATAATCGCCAAAAAAATCTATGGTGCTGCCGAAATCAAATTGAGCCATCAAGCGCAAGCCAAATTGATTGCGTTAGAAAAATTGTATGCGCGTTTGCCAATTTGTATTGCCAAAACGCAATATTCATTTTCGACCGACCCTAGCCTGCGCGGCGCGCCAACTGGTCATTTATTAGAAGTGACTGATATTAAATTATCGCGCAGAGCGGGTTTTATTGTGGCCATTTGCGGCGATATCATGACCATGCCGGGCTTGCCAAAATTGCCAGCTAGCGCGCGTATTGATGTGAATGGCGCAGGAAATATTACGGGATTATCCTGACCTGTTAAATACAAGCATGCAAACGCTAGCAAAGCCTAGTTTCGCCGAGCAAACCATTAATAAATCTCGTTTTATTGCCGCCGCCAGTCATTGTGAAAGCGAGCGCGAAGTAGGCGCTTTTTTACGCGCTTTGGCGGCGCAATATCAAAACGCGCATCATTTGGCTTATGCGTTTAGAATCAAAACCTTAGATGGCCTAGGAAACCATATGATAGTGCCGCGATTT
>JAYWCF010000144.1:0-5762 GCA_043780715.1 Methylotenera sp.
AGCCGCGTATCAATTTCCATATTGCGCATATTCAGCATGGTGCGCAAAATCGTGCTCATCTGCTTGGCATCGGCATAATCTAAGGTAAAACTGCGCACGCTTAAATCTTTGTAATCGCGCTGATGCAAAATATCGTTCACAAAAATTATGGCCGAATTTTCACTTAAAACTTTTTTCTCTAACTGATTGGTTTGCAACAACAAATCCAGCGCATCGTTAAACGCCATGTTTTTAGCAAAAATAGTCGCTTTGGTATCGCTGGGCACATCTTTATCTAAAATAAAATTAATTTTGGTGGTTTTGGCTAACGATTCAAAAATCATTTTCAAATTGACATCTCTAAATTCCATGCTAATGGGCTGATTAAAAACCAATTTTTTATTTAATTTCGCTTTTTGATTAATCGCTTGTTTTGCCAATAATTGCTTATATAAAGGCAACGCTTTTGGGTGCTGTGGATTTTCTAGCAGCACTGCTTTTAGGATTTCCATCGCCAATGCATCATCAGATGCTAAATTTTCTGGTTCTGTGATACGCATCAAGCGCTCAGCTTCAGCAATCTTATTTTGATGTTTTTGCGCCATTTCAACTTTGCGCAAACCTTCTTCAGCACGCAAATTTCCGGGGTCGTAGGCATTCAGTTCATTGTAAATTTTATTCAGCTCTGCATAATCTTCGCGCTGCCAAGCCAGCTCTGCATTGGCTAAAAACGTATAAATCGCTTTATCCCGCGCATTTATGTTGATAATTTTTTCCGGCGCTTGCACGGCCTGCGTTGGATTTTGCAAGCGATTATCAACATGCTCATCCACCTGCAATTTGGGCGCTGGCGTTTGGCACGCCACAAGCGGCAACAGCATTAGGCATAGCATTAATGGTTGCCTAAATGGTTTTAATGGTGGCTGATTCATCACATGACTTTCTTCATTTATGGTCTTAATTGGTTGTCGAAGCCGTTAAGGTTTGCACTTGCTGAAGTGGCTGGTACAAAAATTGCACTTGCACACCCGTTTCCGATTCTGTAATCGCTTGCACAAGGTATTGCCCTAATAAAATATCGCCCGTTTGTATGGGTGTAACTTCATTATGAACATTAAGCAGCACACCTTTGCTATCATCTGTATTAATACGCCCTAAATACTGAAAAGGCAGCGGCGGCGCCATAGGTGGTGGCGCTTTAAAAGTTGGCTGAGTTTTTTTATTAGCGGCAATTTGAATCGCCTGTTTAGGCACAGCAAATAAATCTATCTGGCTTTGCACAGACTGCCTTGCCGATAATGTTAGCGGCTGAGGATTATTGATAATTGATGCAGAAAATTGCTGTTGAGCCTGTTGATGAGATAACACGTGCGTTGGCAATACCACTTGTTTGCCTAGTTTCTGTGCTTGTTCTTGCTGATAAGTGTGCCAGCTTAAACCAAGCGTAATCAGCAAAGCCGCCCAAATTAAAATAGACTGGCGTGTCATACGGCGGTCTTTGCAAAGTAAAAAATCAGCTGAATACGCGCTTCAACGATTTCATCCAACACATTTTCGCGATTTAATTGCAAACTTTCAATCGCCACAAAAGGCATTTGCGTGAGAATATCATTGAGCAGTTGATGAATTTCTGGGTAGCTGGCAAATACACTAAAAGTCAGCATATAGCGGCTTAAAGGCGCGTCATTATTGGCCTCTGTTTTGTAGCTCACTTCATCCAATTGCAATTGATGTTGCGCCACCAAGGCCATTAAGTCATCCACCTTGCTAGCACGCTGCGCTAAGGCTGGAAATTGTTTTAAATAACTATCCAATTCGTTGGCTTGGCTAATTGGCGCATGCAATTCGGCTGCTTGGCTTGCCTGAATTTTAAGTGATTGCAGCTTATTAATCTGTGGATTAACCATCAAACAATAGGCAAAAATGGCCAGCGCTATCAAGCCAACGGCCAGCCAAGCCACACGGCTCATGCGGTTGTTAAGCCTATATAGCGTCCATTTAAACGTTTGAGCAAGCGTGTTTTGCATCATCGCCAACCTATATTCAATTCAAATACATAAATCAAATTGGCCGCGTCTTGCTCTACATGCTGGCTTAATAAAACGGCATCGTTAAACGCTGGATTGGTGCGCAAATCGTTGAGTAACTGCGTAATGTCACTAAATGCAGCCGCCTCACCTTTTAGCTTAATCTCTGCGCGATCTTTATTAGGGCTGATATTGGTCAGCTCTATATGCGGATTTTGGCTTTTAATACGCGCTAAAGCCGCCAACATGGCCAGCCAAGGCGTGTTTAAATTTTTCTGTGCCAAATGTAAAAATTGATTTTCTTGCTGAACATTAGCCTGTTGATTTTTATGATTGTTCAGCGCTATTGCATCCAATGGCTGTGTTTGCTGGCTGATTAAACTAGTATTTGCATTGTTTACATCAACCTTAATTTGCTGATATTGCTGCCATAGCGTTAGCAATGCAAACAAACTAGACAATAGTAATAACCAAGCCCACAAATTAGGGCGCTGATAAGATTGGCTGGCAAAATTAAGCGCATTAGCAGGCATGGCCAAACTGGCTAACCAAGCGGCATGCGGCATGGATTTGCTAACGGGCTGCATTAATTTTTGGCGGCTACTAATGTCATCGTGCCAAATTTTATTTAAGCCAGCCGAAACATAAGTGGCAATTTTATTGGGCTGCTCTGCTGCAGTTACATGCATTAAGCTGCGGTTAATTAATTGTTCGGCTTGTTGATATTCTTGATTGTGGGCTGGCACATCCACCAACACTTGCTGCCAATTGCCTTGCTTAATTTGGCACAACGTTAGGCGCGCTGGTTCTGCCACCAGCATCCAAGCGTTTTCATGCTCATTCAACAAAAAAAGCAAAGGCGTGATGCATTCAATTTTAAAGTTGAATTGTTTAGCGCAGGCATCTAGCTGCTCACAAAGCGTTTCATCAATGGCGGCAGCCAGCACATTTTCGCCATACGCTTGCAATCGCACTTTAATGCGCCAATTATCAGCAATGGCGCCATATTGCTGGCGAAACGCATGTTGCGCCATGGCTTGCCAATCTTGTTGGCGGTAAATGCCATCGCGCCAAGGCAGCACCAAATAGCGCGCAAACGTGTTGGATAAAACCACTTGCAGGGTTTTGCCTTTAATTAAATGTGCATTGGCCGCCAAAACGCTATCTAAATCGGATAGCTTAAAATCGCTATCACTTAGCATCTGCGGGCTGGCGCCAGCTTGCTGCAATGCAATGCCTTGCTGGCTTAATGCTAAAGTGATGTTTGGTTTAAATAAATTAAACATGCGGCGCCACCCGTTGCACTTCTTCTAATGTAGTTTCGCCTGCAAAAGCGGCTTGGCAAGCGGCCTCATGCAAAAACTGGGTACCTTTTTTTTGCGCTAATTCTTTAATTTGACGAATGGATGCGCGGTTGGCAATTAATTCGCGCAACTCGTCATCCAGCAATAAAATTTCGGCCACTGCACGGCGGCCTTTGTAGCCTGTGCCACGGCAGGCGCCACAGCCTTTGCCACGTTTTAGTGTGGCATCTTTAGGGATTGTAATATTTTTGCACAGCGCTGGCGTTGCTAAAGCCGCCTCTACACTCACTGGCGCTGCACAATGCTTGCACACCGTGCGCAATAAGCGCTGCGCCACCACAATATTAAGCGCCGATACAAAACTATACGCATCCACCCCCATATTTAAAAAGCGGCCAATGACATCAAATGCATTATTGGCATGCACGGTGGTAAAAACCAAATGGCCGGTTAAGGCGGATTGCACGGCAATTTGTGCGGTTTCGGCATCGCGAATTTCGCCCACCATTATTTTGTCAGGGTCATGCCGCAAAATTGAGCGCAAACCGCGCGCAAAGGTAAGGCCTTTCTTTTCATTAACAGGTATTTGCAGCACGCCTGCCAGTTGATATTCCACAGGGTCTTCAATGGTAATAATTTTGTCATCGCCATGATTAATTTCACTAATGGCGGCGTACAAAGTGGTAGTTTTACCGCTGCCTGTTGGGCCAGTTACCAGCACCATGCCATAAGGCATGGCAAATTGTTCGCGCATGGTTGCCATACTTTGTGCGTTAAAACCCAGCACATCTAAGCGCAAACCAGAGGCTTTATCTGCCAAGGTTTGCTTATCCAAAATACGAATCACCACATCTTCGCCATGAATACTGGGCATAATCGATACGCGAAAATCCACATCGCGCCCGCGATAAACAGAGCGAAATCGCCCATCTTGCGGCACGCGTTGCTCAGTAATATCCAGCTCGGCAATCACTTTTATGCGCGAAACCACTTGCTCTGCCAGTTGCAGTTCGCTAATGGCGCCCACTTGGCTTAACACGCCATCTAAGCGATATTTAATCACCAGCCCATTGGGCGAAGTTTCTAAATGAATGTCGCTGGCCTCCGCCTTTAGCGCGTCATACAAGGTAGAGCGCACCAGCTTAATCACAGGGCTGGCATCGTTTTCAATGCTATTTAGCGATAATTCTTCGGCAATATCGGCCTCATTTGCGCCGCTGGCGGCATAGCCAATCGCGGTGTGAACCGTGCGCGTTTCTTCTTCCATCTTGGCCAAATAGGCCGCAATATCAGCGTGATGCGCCAATTTAGTCGTAAAAGCCGCGCCAATACGTTGCGCCGCCCACGATTGCAAACTTTGGTTATAAATATCCGCAAACACAAAAATATAGGCCTCATTTTCATCGCGCAAAAGCACACATTCGCGTTGTAGCGATTCTGAAAATGAAATTAGCGAAAATACAGGCTGCAAAGCCAGCATTTGTGCAAAACTAATTGGCGCGTAAGCCACGCTATTGGCCAATGCAAGGGTAAATTCTTCCGCATTAAGCTGGCTAGCTTGTTGCAATGCCTCAATTGGGCGCTGACCATTTAATTTGGCCAATTTCGACGCTTGAATCAGCAAGCTATTTAGATTTTGTGCATTAATCATTGGCCGTCACCATCACTCAGTGCCACTTTCACTCAATGCCGCTAGCTAATTCAAAAATCGGCATATACATCATCATCACAATGCCGCCAATTAACAAGCCAATCAGCGCCATTAAAGTTGGCTCAAAAATCTTGGTGAATCGGTCTACCCAGCGCAGCATTTCATCTTCATGAAAACTGGCCGCTCGTTCCATCATTTTATCTAGCGTACCGGTTTTTTCACCCACATTAAAAAGGCGCAGCGCCACGGGCGTGGTTAAATGCGCTTGTTGCAGCGCTTGCGAAAATGGTTGGCCTTCAGCAATGGCTTTTTTTGCCTGTTGTAAATTGTTTCTTAAGCCCGCGCCCAATAAACTATCCACCATGCTTAATCCGCTAGTCACAGGAATACCGCTTTTTAATAGCATAGAAAACGTACGGTAAAAGCGCGACAAATGGTAAACCCTAACTTTTTCGCCTACAAAAGGTAGTTGACACAAGCTATCGTACAATTTCGCGCGCATTTCGGGACGCGCTAAAACGGCTATTAAAAAAGCGATTAACCCAAGCACTAGCACCAATAAATACAAGCCGTATTGTTGCGAAAACTTGCCTAAATCAAGCAATAATTGGGTGCTGGTTGATACATGGCTAATTTGCGTTTCATAGATTTTGCTAAATTTAGGAATCACATACACCATTAAAAACATCAGCACCGCCAGCCCAAAACTCACCACAATGGCAGGGTAAATGGATGCGCTGACAATGCGCTTTTTAAGCAAATCCACATTTTCTAAATATTGGCTGTAGCGCAACAAAGCTT
>JAYWCF010000145.1:0-5758 GCA_043780715.1 Methylotenera sp.
ATTGGGATGGCACAATTGCCAACTCAACTGGCATGATAACCAATGCCATTGTCAAAGCGGCTGAGCAAGTTGGTCTGCCAACACTAGATCCAATCGCGGCCAGCAATATTATTGGTTTGGGGCTTAAAGAATCTATTTACGCGCTGTATGGCGATATTCCTACCGAAAAAGCGCAAGCATTAGCGGCACAATATACCGCCAATTATTATGCAGGTGAAAGTGAAATCCCGCTTTTTGATGGCGTAAAAGAGACGATTATTGAATTGAATCGCCGCGGATATAAGCTTGCAGTTGCTACAGGCAAGGGCAGGCGTGGTTTAAATCTGGCGCTGCAAAATTGTGGTTTAGGCAATTATTTTCACGCCACACGCACAGTGGACGAATGTTTTTCAAAGCCGCATCCACAAATGTTGGATGAATTAATGGATATTTTGGTTGCAACGCCAGCGCGCACATTAATGATTGGCGACACCAGTTATGATTTGCAAATGGCGCAAAATGCAGGGGTGGCCGGTGTTGGTGTAACGTTTGGCGCACAGACGCAAGATAAATTAGTGGGTTATAATCCTATTAAAATATTTAATCAATTTAATGACTTAAGTACTTGGTTGCTGAATACTTAAAAACTATTTAAGCAAACCTTTTAAATTAATACATGCCAATCAAACCATTTAAATAAAACTATGCAAACACAAACCATTGTTTTAAATAGTCACGATTTAGTTGAAAAATCGCTTGGTTTGCGATTTGCTTTGCCGCAGCTTGGTGAGATGGCCACTGGCTTTGTGGTGCGTTATCACGGCAAGGCGCATGCTTATGTAAATAAATGCGCGCATGTGCCAATCGAGCTAGATTGGAACCAAGGCGAGTTTTTTACAGTCAGCAAAGATTACCTGATTTGTGCCACGCATGGCGCGCATTACGCACCCGATACTGGGCATTGCGTAATGGGCCCCTGCAAAGGAAAAAGCTTGCAAGCCTTGCCTGTTACAGAACAAAATAATCAAATTACGATTCATTTAGAACAAATTAAGAAATATTTGTAAGTTTACTTTTAAGAGAGCAATCAGCATGTCAGAAGACAATAATTGGCAACAACAAACCATTGAAAAACTCGCTTTATCCGGCTTGCAAGAGCAAAAATCGGCAAGGCGCTGGAGTATATTTTTTAAAGCACTGATGTTTATCTATTTATTCGTGGTGTTGTTTTTGGCGCTAGGTTGGCTGGGCGGCACAAAAGCTGGCACGGGTGAACATACCGCGCTTATTGAGATTGCTGGCGTGATTGAAGCAGGCGGCGATGTAAATGCCGATTCTGTAATTACCAGCTTAAACGATGCCTATGAAAGCAAAGGCACCAAAGGCATTATTCTGCGCATTAATAGCCCAGGCGGTAGCCCAGTGCAATCGGGCATTATTTTTGATGAAATTAGACGCCAAAAGAAATTGCATCCTAGCATTCCGGTTTACGCGGTGGTAGAAGATATTTGCGCATCAGGCGGCTATTATATCGCCGCAGCAGCCGATAAAATTTACGTGGATAAAGCCAGTATTGTTGGCTCAATCGGCGTGTTAATGGATGGCTACGGCTTTACTGATGTAATGCAAAAAGTAGGCGTTGAGCGCCGCTTACTAACCGCTGGCGAAAATAAAGCCATGTTAGACCCGTTTTCACCAGTCAATCCAAAACATCAAGCCTTAGCGCAAGCCATGTTAAACCAAATTCATGAGCAATTTAAAACAGTAGTGCGTCAAGGCCGCGGCAATCGCTTGGTTGAAGACAACGAAACCTTTAGCGGCTTATTTTGGAGCGGTGAGCAAAGCATTAAAATTGGCCTAGCAGATGCACTAGGCAGCGCAGATTATGTAGCGCGTGAAGTGATTAAGCAAGAAGAAATAGTCGATTATTCATACCAAGATAGCGTTGTAGACCGCTTTGCTAAACGTTTAGGCGCAAGTATGGCTAAAGCGATTGGTATTGATGCCGCTGTGAAAAACTTGCAATTAAGGTAGTTACAACTGATTGTTCATTCCCGCGAAAGCGGGAATTCATTTGGTGGTGTGCAAGAAGATTATTTGCACACACTACGCTAGCTTAGTTAAATCTACGTGCTTGATTGATGGGTCAGCTTTACAGTTTGTTTAGTAAGCTGTAATAGACTATCAAGCGCTTCATTGACTGCTGCAGAACTTGAAAACGCCTTAGCAATTTCAGGGTTAAGCAACACCAAGTTAGTGCGTTTGTTATAAGAAGTCAGAAATTTACCACGCACACCCTTACCAAGGTCTTCGCGACTGTATTCAGGGCGTAAATCATCATTATTCTTCTTCATATATTTTCCTTTCTATGCGCGTAGCGCGGCGAACACTAATAATTCGGACTAAATTGTTACGTTAAGTATGCGACAACACCAACAAAGTACCGTTCTGGGAAATACCAAAAGTTAAATAGCGAACTTCGCCAACTGAATGGTCAGGGTCGCGAAATGTGAATGCTAATGCATCACCAAATATAGATGCACCTTCTTCAAAAGACACTTTGTGTTTTTTGAGATTGCTTTCGGCTTTCGTGTTATCCCATTCAAATTTCACAAAATAATTTTACGCTCAGCTAGTAAAAAAAGCTAACGTCTGAATTAAGAGGCGCCGTTAGGAGACTCGCTTGAATCATGGGTTAGGCCAATTTTACTTTTATGAACAAAATTGCCCGCTAATATGAAAATTGGTAATAGAAGTACGGATAGAATTAAAATTGGCGGTACAGCTCCCTCAGCTTGTGCAAGAAAAGTAGAGTCAGGGTGAGTGAAAAACAAGAGCACTGAAGCAGGAACTGGAATAAACCCTGCCTCGGGTGTGTAACCTGGGGCAAAAGTACCTGCAACTGCAAATGAACGGAGAACGGCAGCAAGTCGGTAGTCAAACCTTTCAGAAAAGAACCAAACACCAAAAGAAAACCACAGTCCAACCATAACTGGCAAAATCCAAATTAAACCAATAAATACCAATGCTTCAATTTTCATTTTAGCCTAGCGTGCAGTAGACCCCAAATAAGAACTTAACCTTTTATTTGGGCAGGTTGTTATTTTTATTAAAATCCGCATAACTCCAATTAAATCAATAAGTAACTAATTTTTAGCGCACCCAATTATTTCACTTATTTCGATTTAATTCAAAAGTCTATTAAAACTACTTTAACGCCTTAGTATGATTAATCAAGCCGTTAGTAGAGCTATCATAGTTAGTCACTTTGCCTTCGCTGGTTAGCTGTGGCAAGATTTGTTGGGCAATTTGCTTGCCGTATTCAACGCCCCATTGGTCGTAGCTGTTGATATCCCACATAATGCCTTGCACAAATATTTTGTGCTCATATAGCGCGATTAATTTGCCTAGTGTGTTCGGCGTTAATTTGTCGAATAAAATAGAGGTAGTAGGGCGGTTGCCTTCAAACACTTTATGCGGCAATAATTTCTCTAATTCTTCACCTTTTAAGCCTTGTTTTTCTAGCTCTACGCGCGCTTGATGTTGGGTTTTGCCCAACATTAACGATTGCGTTTGTGCTAAAAAGTTAGCTAATAAGATTTTATGATGCGCGTAGCCGTGTTTGCCGATGGCATAGTGGCTGTGCACTGGCATTAAAAAGTCGGCAGGTACAATTTGCGTACCCTGATGGATAAGTTGGTAAAACGCATGTTGGCCATTGGTGCCAGCTTCACCCCAAATAACAGGGCCAGTTTTGTATTGCACGCGGCTGCCATCGCGGCAGATAAATTTGCCGTTACTTTCCATATCCGCTTGTTGCATATACGCTGGAAAGCGCGATAAGCCTTGATCGTAGGGCAGAATAGCATTGGTATCGACATGGAAAAAGTTGTTATACCAAACGCCAATTAAGGCCAAAATAACAGGCATATTTTGCTCTAAAGGCGCGGTTTTGAAATGGTTATCCATTTCATGTGCGCCATCTAATAAAGCCTCAAAATTATCCATGCCCACGTACAAGGCAATGCTTAAGCCAATGGCAGACCATAATGAATAACGGCCGCCTACCCAATCCCAAAACGCAAACATATTGACCGTATCAATGCCGAAATCGGCTACTGCTTTTGCGTTGGTGGATAAAGCCACAAAGTGTTTCGCTACTTCGTTGCTATCTTTGGCGGATTCTAAAAACCATGTGCGCGCGCTCATGGCGTTGGTCATGGTTTCTTGCGTGGTAAATGTTTTTGAAGCCACAATAAATAAGGTGGTTTCTGGTTTGCATTTTTCTAGTGCGCGCATTAAATGGGCGCCATCGATATTCGATACAAAATGGATATTAAGTGCTGGGCTGGCGTATGGTTTTAAGGCATCGCAAACCATTACAGGGCCTAAATCAGAGCCGCCAATGCCAATATTCACAATATCGGTAATGCGTTTACCCGTGTAGCCTAGCCAAGTGCCGTTGCGTACTTTTTCTGAAAACTCACGCATTTGCGCCAACACGGCATTAATGTCTGGCATTACATCTTTGCCATCAACCATGACTGGCGTATTGCTGCGGTTGCGCAGGGCAGTATGCAAAACAGCGCGATTTTCAGTGATATTGATTTTTTCACCCGAAAACATAGCATCGCGCCATTGCTCAATTTTGGCTTCGCGCGCCATTTGAAATAGCATAGGCAAAGTTTCATCGTTGATGCGATGTTTTGAGTAGTCAAACAAGATATCGCCAAAATGCAAACTGTAATTTTCAAAGCGTTTTGGGTCGGCCGCAAATAAATCGCGCATGTGAAGTGGCGCAATTTCTTTTTGATGCGCACACAATTTTTGCCAAGTAGGGAACTGAGTAAGAGTTGTCATTTATTATTTAAAACAGTAGTTTATTATAGGTATTTAATGTTGTTTATAAGTATAACTTTACAATATGACAGCATTAAGATTTATGTGTGATGATTAATCCTGCTAATGGCGGCAAAGTAATTAATAATGACTGTGCATGGTTCATCCAAGAAATATTTTCTGTTTGTAAACCTGCACCATTACCTTGATTACTGCCACCATAATAGCCAGCGTCACTGTTAAAAATCTCAGCATATTGGCCTGCTTTTGGCACACCAATGCGATAATTTTCACGGAACACAGGCGTAAAATTCATCACTATTATAGCAAAAGAATTATCTAGGCCGCGTCTGATAAAACTAATAATTGATTGATCCGAATCGTGGCAATCAATCCAATCAAAACCTTGCACTTCAAAATCCAGCTCATGCAGACAATCAAGATGCATATAGTGCATATTTAAATCGCGTGCGGTGCGTTGAATGCCAATGTGCGCTTCGTGTTCAAGCAAGTGCCAATCTAAGCTGGCATTAACATTCCACTCAATACCTTGCGCGATTTCGTTGCCCATAAAGTTCAGTTTTTTGCCTGGGCTAGTCATTTGCAACGTCATTAATAGGCGCAAATTAGCAAATTTTTGCCATGAATCGCCCGGCATTTTGCCAATTAAAGAGCCTTTGCCATGCACCACTTCATCATGCGAAAACGGTAAAACAAAGTTTTCGCTGTAGGCATAGAGCTGGCCAAACGTGAGCATGCTGTGGTGATATTTGCGATGCACAGAATCGTTTTCAATGTAGCTGAGCGTGTCATTCATCCAGCCCATATTCCACTTCATGCTAAAGCCTAATCCGCCTAAGTAAATAGGGCGCGAAACGGCTGGCCAAGCGGTTGATTCTTCAGCAATAGTAAGCGCGCCTGGGAAATCTTGGTGCACCAC
>JAYWCF010000146.1:0-5743 GCA_043780715.1 Methylotenera sp.
GCGTACAGCCGAAAAAATGGTGCTAGTCGAGAAGGCTCGCAAGCTAACTGAAGACAGGCGCCGTGAACTTTCGTCTGAGCTTGAAAGTGCGCTTGCGGATGCTGATGCGGCTGATGCGCGCGAAAATGAACATATGACCAAACTTATCCCTAATGCGCAAGCAAAATTAAGTATCGCGCAAGCTGGGTATGCCTCCGGTAAGCAATCAATTAGCGATGTCTGGCAAGCACGCAGAGACGTCATTGAGATTGAGCTGGATCATTGGACTATTTTGACTGACCGACAACGTGCAGCTGTCAAAATTGGCTATTTAACAAACGATAGCCGCTTATTTAAATAAAGTTAAAGGAATTAATCATGAAACACACACAAACATATCTCTTGGCCGCTTTGCTATTAACGGTTGCAGCCTGTTCTAAACATGAAAATAATGAGGCTGCTAAGCAAATTCCCCAAGCAGAAAAGCCTGCGATGGAAAAAACCATGGAAGCTAAAGCTTCTGAAATGCTGCCCAATGAGATTTCCGCAAACGATACAACTAGTAGCATTGAGCAGGACAAAAGCGGTAAAAAAGTCATTTATTGGGAAGATCCAATGGTGCCAGGCAGACGCTTTAGCAAGTCTGGACAATCACCTTTTATGGATATGAAACTAGCACCAAGATACGCTGAGTAATACCGCGCGCACATTAAGGAATCATCATGAAACGACTTCATTTAATACTAGTAATCATTTTATTATTGCTATTTGCTGGTTTTGGCTGGTTTTTTGGGCAAAATTATGCACAGTTGCCCCATGCTAAACCTGCATCAGCTAGCGATTCAATGACAGCGAAAATCACTAGTGGAGTCGTTCAAGATGACAGCGGTAAAACCGTGATTTACTGGTATGACCCGATGGTGCCAAATCAAAAATTTGATAAACCGGGAAAATCACCGTTTATGGACATGCAATTGGCCCCAAAATACGCCAACGCAAGCAGTGAGGGAGGTGAAGGCGGTGTCAGTATTTCATCGCAAACGGCTCAAAACTTGGGGATAAGACTTGAAAAAGTAGCCATGAAACGTTTTGGCGAATCGTTATCTGCAGTGGGTCGCATTATGCCAGATGAACGCCGAATTTACGCCGTGCAAACGCGTATTCCAGGTTTTGTAGAACGTTTATCGGTGCGTGCGATTGGCGACCCTGTGCGTAAAGGTCAGAAAATAGCTGAAATCTATGCGCCCGAATTATTAGCGGCTCAACAAGAATATGTAGCATTGCTGGATTTAAGCAGTGTGGATAGTGATAACAGCCTAAAAAGCGCAGCACGAAATCGATTGAAGTTGCTTGGCATGACGGAGAATGAACTAGTTGCTATCACTAAATCTGGAAAGGCGAACCCACGTTTTGGCGTGTATGCGCCTGCTTCTGGCATATTAACCGAGCTTGGCGTGCGTGAAGGCGGCCAATTAATGGCGGGCAGTTCATTGGTGCAAATATCCGATTTATCACAAGTATGGGTAATTGCAGAGGTGCCAGAACGCGATGCGGCAAGGTTAAAGCCGGGAATCGCAGCCGATATTCAACTACAAAGTTTACCTGATGAAGTATTTAAAGGAAAAGTTGGATACTTATATCCCATTTTAAACGATGCCTCTAGAACCTTACAGGTGCGCATTGAATTAGCCAACAAAAACAACCAATTACGCCCCGGCATGTATGCCAATGTGGCTTTTACAGGGCAAACGCATGAAGCGTTATCTATATCAAGCGAAAGTATTATTGCAACGGGTAAGCGCAAAATTGTGATTGTGAAAGAAGCCAACAGCTATCGTCCTGCAGAAATCAGTACCGGGCAAGAAATGAATGGCTATACAGAAGTGTTGAGCGGTGTGGCGATGGATGAAAGTATTGTTGTTTCAGGCCAGTTTTTAATTGATTCTGAAGCATCCTTATCTGGCGTGCTGGCACGACTTTCACATCAAGATAAATCGATGCCAATGGACAGCCGTATGACAGAAATGAATAAAGCTGAAATGCCTGCAATCCCAATGGCAAAAGATTCCACGTTGGCAATGAAAAAGGCGCCCACAGGTCGTGGCAAAGTGGTTGAGGTGAATCTTAAATTAGGCAAAGTGACGTTAGACCATGAGCCTATTAACGCGCTGGGATGGCCATCAATGATCATGGGCTTCAAAGTAAGCGATAGCAATCAGTTAAGCCAAATCAAAGCTGGCGATGAAGTTGAGTTTGATTTAAAGGCATTGCCAGCAGACAAGCCCAATATGCCTACACAATATGAAATTGAGCGGGTTGAAAAAATAACGGCGAAAAAAGAAAATGAAATGGGAACAAAGCCATGATTGCGCAACTTATTCGCTGGTCTGCTAATAATCGCTTGTTGGTATTAATTGCCACCTTGATGGTGGCGGCTTGGGGCGTTTTTGCTATGCTCCGCACGCCCTTAGATGCGATTCCTGATTTATCGGACACGCAAGTGATTATCCGTACCCAGTGGGCAGGGCAGGCACCACAAATTGTCGAAAATCAACTCACCTATCCGTTAACGACCACCATGCTTTCTGTGCCAGGGGTTAAAACGGTGCGTGGCTATTCTTTTTTTGGTGATTCATTTGTTTATATTTTGTTTAATGACGGTACAGACCAATATTGGGCACGTTCGCGCGTGCTGGAATATTTAAGTCAAATATCGTCAAAACTGCCAAAGGGCGTTAGCCCAAGTTTAGGCCCAGATGCAACTGGCGTGGGTTGGGTGTATGAATATGCCTTAGTGGATAAAAGTGGCAAACACGATCTGGGCGAATTGCGTGCCTTACAAGATTGGTTTTTAAAGTTTGAATTAAAAACGATTCCGGGCGTGGCAGAAGTGGCCACATTGGGCGGCATGGTGCGACAGTATCAAGTGCAGGTAGACCCTGACAAATTACGCAATTACCGCATTCCGCTATCAAAAGTGGTGTCAGCTATTCAATCGGCTAACCAAGAAACGGGCGGTGCAGTGATTGAAACGGCTGAAGCCGAATACATGGTGCGGGCGCATGGCTATTTAGAAACATTGGATGATTTTCGGCATATCCCGCTGAGTGTAAGCGAAGGTGGTACGCCTATATTATTGTCAGACGTAGCACGCATACAAATTGGCCCAGAGCTACGCCGCGGCATTGCTGAGCTAAACGGTGAAGGTGAAGTAACCGGTGGCGTTATTGTCATACGCGCGGGTCAAAACGCGCTGACGGCTATTGATGCCGTAAAAGCCAAATTAGCCAGCTTGAAAAAAAGCTTGCCTGAAGGCGTTGAAGTTGTGACGACTTATGACAGGTCGCAGCTGATTAAACGTGCGGTGGATAATTTAAGCCATAAATTATTAGAAGAATTTATCGTTGTTGCCTTAGTTTGCGCGCTCTTTTTGTGGCATTTTAGGTCGGCGTTGGTAGCCATTGTTGCGCTACCAATCGGCGTATTGATTAGCTTTATCGTTATGTATTATCAAGGTGTAAACGCTAATATTATGTCGCTGGGCGGCATTGCCATTGCCATTGGCGCCATGGTAGATGCGGCAATTGTAATGATAGAGAACGCGCATCGGCAGCTTGAAACTTACAAAACTAACCATGGCGAACCCAACAACAGCCAGCGCATAAAAGTCATTATTGATGCCGCCAGTGAAGTAGGGCCAGCGCTATTCTTTTCGCTACTGATTATTACGCTGTCGTTTATTCCGGTATTTACGTTAGAAGCGCAAGAAGGCAAATTATTTGCGCCATTGGCTTTTACCAAAACCTATGCCATGGCAGCAGCAGCAGGGCTTTCAGTCACGCTCATACCGGTATTAATGACGCTATTTATTCGCGGGCATATTCGGCCAGAGCATGATAATCCGTTGAATCGTTGGCTCATCGCCATTTACAAGCCCTTACTAAGCAAAGTGCTGCATTTTCCAAAAGTAACGCTGGTGCTTGCGTTGCTTGTGGTGCTGGTAACCTTGTACCCGCTTAGCAAATTGGGTAGCGAATTTATGCCGCCTTTAGATGAAGGCGATTTACTGTATATGCCAACGGCGCTACCCGGATTATCCGTTTCTAAGGCGGCTGAAGTGTTGCAATTAACCGATAGATTGATTAACACCGTGCCAGAAGTGAAATCGGTTTTTGGTAAAACAGGTCGCGCCGAAACAGCCACTGACCCAGCGCCACTAGAAATGCTAGAAACGACGATTCAATTTAAGCCGCGTTCAGAATGGCGTGCAGGCATGACGCCAGAAAAGTTAGTGAAGGAATTAGATTCAAGGCTAAAAATTCCGGGTATGGCAAATGTGTGGGTGCAACCAATTCGTAATCGTATCGATATGCTTTCAACGGGCATCAAAAGCCCAGTTGGTATTAAAATTGGCGGCGCTGATTTAGCCACTTTGGAAAAGTTAGGTGAAGAAGTTGAGCGTATTATGAAAACGGTGCCAGGTGTTGGCTCTGTGATTGCTGAGCGTGTGACAGGTGGGCGCTATATTGACGTGAAGTTTGACCGCCTTAAAATCGCGCGTTACGGCTTAAATATGGACGATGTGCAACTATTGGTTTCAACGGCGATTGGTGGCGATAATATTGGTGAAAAGATTGATGGATTGGCGCGCTTTCCAATCAATGTGCGGTTTCCCAGAGAGTTGCGCGATTCAGTCGAAAAAATTAAATCACTCCCAATCATGACAGAAAAAGGCGCAGTTGTGCCGCTAGCTGAAGTAGCAACAGTGCAAGTAACCGATGGCCCGCCCATGATTAAAAGTGAAAATGCACGGCCCAACGTGTGGGTTTATGTGGATATTAAAGACCGCGATTTAGGTAGCTTTGTTAACGACGCAAAAGCTACCATTGATCAACAACTTCAATTACCAGCAGGCTATTCAATTGCATGGTCTGGTCAGTTTGAATACTTTGAACGCGCCTCTAAACGCCTTAGCTATGTTGTTCCAATGACATTAGGCATTATTTTTATGTTGTTATTTTTAGCCTTTAAACGCATTACACCCGCTGTTTTAATATTGAGTAGTTTGCCATTTGCCTTAGTTGGCGCTGTTTGGTTTTTGTATTTCTTGGGCTACCATTTCTCCATTGCTAGCGGTGTTGGCATGATTGCGCTTTCAGGCTTGGCGGCTGAGTTTGGCATTATCATGCTGATGTATTTAGATGACGCGATTGAACGTTATCGTGTTGCAGGTAAGTTGAATAACAAAGAAGATTTGTACGCGGCATTGATAGAAGGCGCCGCCTTGCGCGTGCGGCCAAAGGCCATGACGGTTGCCGTAATATTGGCAGGCTTAATTCCAATATTAATCGGCACTGGCACGGGATCTGAAGCCATGAGCCGCATCGCTGCACCCATGGTTGGTGGTATGCTTACCGCGCCACTGCTATCGCTTTTTGTGTTGCCGGCTGCCTATATGTTGTTAAGAAAAAATAAATATTCAGAAAGTGAAATATGACCTATGTTTTGATTAAATACTTTATTACGGCCGCCGTGGTAGTGCTGGTTTCAGAGTTTGCTAAAACTAACGATAAGTTAGGTGGATTGGTCGCTGCATTGCCTTTGGTGACTGTTTTGACCCTAATTTGGCTGTATGTTGAGAAGCAGCCAACGGCCAAAATCGCTAACCACGCCTATTACACTTTTTGGTATGTAATTCCTACGCTACCAATGTTCTTGTTGTTTCCTTATTTGCTGCCAAAAATTGGTTTTTGGCCAACGTTGT
>JAYWCF010000147.1:0-5685 GCA_043780715.1 Methylotenera sp.
CGCCGCGCAAAACCAACTTGCTGCTAATCGCCCAGCTTGGATTAAAACTAACTCCTGTTGCTTCTACATAAATCGATAAAATATCATCAATAGGCGATACCTCTCTGTAAGCGGAAGCATTTAATGTGACTTTGCTGGTGAGTGCATGACCAATTTCTAGGCGCTGGTTAAAGCCACTAAACTCGCGTTGCGGAATATTTTCATAATCAATTTTTACATGCGACAACCTAGTGCTAATGCGGGTTTTTGCACTCGGTAACCAAGCAGCCTCTAGTACAAGCGCGCTTTGCATACTTTTATCACCAAAAACAAGGGCGGCAAATCCAGTACGATTTGGATATTCGGAGTCGGTTAAACGATACGATAAGGCCAATTGCGTACCTAGTGGATTACGATAACGCACTCCTGCTTCACTGATCTTATCATCACGATTCAATGCCTCAAATCCAGCCAGTTCATTTTGTGTTTTTAATTGGTCACGTGACGCGTATGCCGCCCAATCGGGATGAAAGCGCCAATTCATACTGGCCGTTTGTCTTTCTACCGTTCTTAAATTTTTAACTGGATTTCTGATTTCGGTAAAACCTGCAATGGATTCATTGTTGCTGGTGCTGAGCACACCAAAAAAATCATTCCCTAATTGCCAATCCCAAGCCAGCAAAACAGATTTAGCGGTGTTATCCAATAAATCAAAACGGCTGTAACGACTCTCGCTTAAGCTAGTGGATAAACGCAACTGTTGTCTACTCAATCGTACAGTAGCATCTAATCCTGCATCCAGACGATTGATTATATCTGATGTGGCAGGTGAGCCGAATGCCTGCTGCGCTAGCGTGGGCGATGAAAATCTAAACACATTATCATCATAAACAATATTTGCGCCAACATTCGGCTTAATATCAATAATGCCTTCTGCATGCACAAACCATGTACACGCTAATAGACTCCAAGCAGGCAATGTTAGAAGTGTTAGGCGCAACATAACTTACCACCCATTACCAATACTGCCAATGTCCTGTGGTCACCACATATAAGCCAAGTAAGCCGTTTGTGATAGCATGTGCAAAAACAGGAATCCATATATTTTTATAAGTTTTGTATAGTTCTCCATACACTAGGCCAGCAAATAATCCAGCCAGCCATAAATGATGTTCTAGCGCGAATAAGCATGCACTGCCCACATAAGCATAACTCGATATATTTTCTGGCAACACTTTTAAAAAATCTTCTTTATCAAACCAGCGCATGACAAAAGAGCGCCAAAACAACTCTTCCATCACCGGCACCAATAAAGTTGCGCCTAACATACGTACTGACATCCAAAATATAGCCCTTAAGTCGGATTCGCCTGAAAAGGGATTAAAGCCTTGTGTATCGTTGCCACCCAACCAATTTGGATAGGGAAAAATCCAGATAATGAGCACCATTAAGCCAGCAATGCCAGCGTATAAAAAATCAGAAAGCTCAGGTTTGCGTTTTAATTCAGTGTAATCGCGCCAAAAGTAAACAATTAAGACCGCAGCTGAGGCGACTCTTAAAACATATAGCCATTTCACGTCCAACTGAAACCAACCAAACATTTGGCTTAGCGGCTGATTGAAAGCTAGAAATAGAATATAAACAGCAAAGGGTAGCGCTCTCGCAAGCACTGCACGGTCAAATTTCATGTTTGGCTCACCATTAAAACAAACATGTTACGCAAAGATTATGACGGTATTATTTCGCTGTCATATTAGAACGATTGAATGGTGAAATTGAATCGTTTAGTTAGCCAACTTTCTAGCTGAAAATCGCTGCTCGTCAAGTTTATCTTGTTGATTTTGCAATATATTTTCAAGCTCCACACGCTTTAATTGAAAAAACTTTTCTTTGCGCATTACGGCTTCATAGCGACTAGGATTGTCATATATCTGTATTAATTCGGTGCCAAATTGATGCAACTTAGCATTGTTCTCTGTGCACGTATTTAGTTGTTTTGCAGTGTCGGTCAAATTGCTTGAAAGTGTTTTGCGTTGATTATCATTAAACTTTAAATCTGCTAGCGCCTGCGCCTGCACACTTTGTAAATCGGTAAGCGTATTTTTGGTCAAATCTAGATTTGTCTGCGTTTCGGCCAATTTGCCTGCTAAGGCGGATTTTTCTGTCTGCGTTTTACTAAATTCGGCGTTTAAAATTTGGGCTTTGCGCTGTGTTGATGCTAAGACTTTATTGGCAAGTACTAACTCCGTATTTTTAGCCAGCAATTGCTCTTCTAGCGTCTTTTTTTGTGCATCAAACTGCGCTTGCATGGTTATTTTTTCAGCTTCCATATCCTGCTTCATTTTTTGCATCATCAATGCTTGCCGTCTGGCTGTTTTGTCTTTTTTTTCAGCCGCGTCTGCAACTGGTGAAACCACTCCAAATATAAATGCACATAACAATAACGCAATTATCTGGTAGTTAAATAGGTAATTTTTCATTTTATATCCCAGCAGAGTTGCCTAAATAAAATTCAGTTAGTGTTAAAATTTAGCCATAAAATCAATTAAGAACACATCAATTGATAATGGCGGGCCTGAAATTGTATCCGTGCTGAAATAACGCGCACTGACCCAAGCATTTTTATCTAACCCATACTGCCCAGATAATAACCATCCTTTAGCATCGGTACCACCCAAGTGAAAATTCGAATCAGTTAAGCCATCTAATACCGCATCTGCCTCAATATATTTATAACCCATCGCTACTTGCCAATCATGCTTTTTTACTTCCACACTCGCGGGACCAGAAAAGTTGTTATGGCCTACATCTAAACGAATTTGGTAACCATTTGTTTCGTCTTTATAGCGGTTGCCAGTGCGTTTAAAAATTTCATTAGCATCAAAGCCAATATTTTTTACATAGTCACCTGTTAAAGTGACATGTACTGGATTAAATGTCATCACATCTATCTGGCCAGTTAAGTTGATTTGCTCAAATTTAGATGCCAGCGCGATTTGGCTCACGCCAGCACTGGCAAGGCCACCATTGAGGGTGTTAATATTAAAAGTGTTATTACCTTTTTGTCTAAATGCTGGCACTGTTGCATTATAAAAATCCAATCCAGTCGGGTTTGATTGCCCTTCTACATTTTTGTAATCGTGGTAAGCAATCGCTAATCGCGCGGTAGTTTTGTCCGCTGCTTTCCACTGAATACCTGTCTGCAATGAATATAGCCATTTATCCTTTGCTTTATTAACTTCCGAAGACTGAATTTCTTCTAAGGGGAAAGCGCCAATAGTCGTAAAAGTAGACCATTGATCATTTATTTTAGGATTAAAAGTGGCTGCCACACCATCAAAAGCTAAATCAGAATCCCATAATAAATCAGTGTAAAAAAACGGATTGGCAAATCGCCCGCCTTCAATCATTGCCCAATCAGTGGGTTTAGCTTTTAAGAAAGCACGGTCTAAACCAAATACATATTTACCTTGTGAAATTCCCTCAGTTTGATTTGGCGATACTGGAGAGTTTAATAAACCCGTAGTCAGTTGTAAGCCGCCTGTTAACCAATCGTTCACTTTAACTTCTGTACCTAAACGTGCTCTTAAAAGAAACCGCTTACGCTCCGCTGAGGAGTTAAGAGTATTAGCGTTGCGCAAAGGATTATTTAGTACAGCAATTGGCGCATTATTATTACTAAAAGAGTCGTTCTGATAACGTAAACGCATATCGCCATTGAATGCAATTCTGTCTAACCAGCTTGGCAAACCCAAGCGCTCACCTGCTTTGTAGTTAAGCTTGGCCATCACATCTTTTTTAATTTCTTCACGAATCTCATTTTTGACATGTTCCGGCACATACTGCACACGCACTGATTTTTCTTCAGACGCGCTGACTGATGAAGAAACGCCTGCAGCGGCTTCCTGCGCCCTAACTTGTTTTACTTGCTTGGCGGCATCTTCTGTTGCTTTTTTAACGATGGCATCTGCCTTATCTTTGTTAAGCACGCCTTCTTGCACTAACAAATCAATTAGATTGGTGGTAGTTGCTTTTAACTGTTCAAGTGATTCACGCTCATCTGCATTGGCCACAGAATAAGATGCTGTTAACAACATCATCGCAAAGACATTGGTTATCAACTTGGTGATAGGTTTTAAGTTTTCTGATTTTAAATTAGTTGCTTTTAACATTTTATCTCTCACATTTATTCAGTGTTGCTCACCTTTTAATGGGTGCTTTAATGGCTATTTTTAAAACTACTAAAGTCTAAGTGAGCACAATTACTCACTTAAACACTTATCCAAATTTGCGCGCGGTAATGCGCAATTTAATCGGTTGCGGCATGCCTTCTGGCGGATGCTCGCGCATGGCCGGCATATTATCCAAAGCTGTTTTTACCGCTTTTTCAATCTCTGGTTGTGCGTCCGATTGCACAACGTCTAATTTTTCAATATCGCCATTGGCTTTAAGCCACACTGTTACCACTAATTTGTATTGGCCTTCTTTCAGCTTTTGGTCTTTACCTAATGCGGTTTCAATTTGGCTTTTAAGCAAGCCGGCGTACCAATTAAACTTGGCGCCACCGTCTGATCCAATGGTTTTTACATCACCACCGCTGTAATCATTTTTTACTTCACCCGCCGCAAAAGCACTTGGGGCATCGCCTGCTGGGCCATCCATTTTTAGCTGCTCGGCTGGCGGCGCTTCGGCAGGTTTTGGTTGCTCCATTTTCACTTCTTTAGGTGGCGCATCCTTAGGCTGCTCTTTTGGAACTTCTTTTGGCGGCGGCGGTGGCGGCGGTGGCGGAATATCTTTTAACGCAATTTTTGTGATGGTCTTTTTAGGCTTTGCATCGCCACCTTGCATCAAACTGTTGATGCCATATCCAATAGCGCCTAACACCAGCAATGCCACTAAGGCGATTGCAATTCGCTTTAGCCAAACGCTTGTCCGCGACTCAATTTCATCCTCATCTAAAACCAAATCATTTGTTTTATTTAATATATCTTGCATAGCAAATTAATGATGTCTTTAAAATTCAAGTTTCTAAGCTAGGCAAGGCGCAAGCAAAAAATTGCGCCGCCGCATATGGTTGATATGTAAGAAGCAATTTTTTGTTTGCAACGCCGCATAGCGACGAAAGTTGAGTTTTTAAAGACTTCATTTATGTACCGATTCGTCCAGTTGCTAAACCTACGTTTTCAATCTCTAGTTTTGTCACCAAATCAATCACACTCACCACGCCACCATAAGGCGCGTTAGCTTCCCCTTGAATCACCACTGAAAATTTTGGGTCTTGTACTTTTGCGCTATTTAGCTGTGTTTCAAGCTCTGCCATGCTGACACCCGCGCCATTAATGGTAAACGTACCTGTGGCTTGCACTTTGACGATTTTTACATCGTGCTTTTCGGTGCTTGGTTTATTGGATGGTTTAGGCAAGTTCATGGTTAAACCTTGAACACCAGCTGTCGTCATCAAAATAAAAATCACCAATAGTACATAGGCCAAATCCAACATCGGTGTGATGTTGATAGTGTCGTAGGGCTGTGCATCATTTTGTACTTGCATTAAAAACCCTTACTCCGTCTTAATACTGCGTTGCTCACCAAAAAATAGTCCTTACATATCATGTATCTGCCGCGTCCCATTTTTTGGTTCGCGCCTTGTCTTAATTAGCAGTAAGGGTTTTTAAAAAATTACCCAGCCAACTTTTTAGTAACCAA
>JAYWCF010000148.1:0-5625 GCA_043780715.1 Methylotenera sp.
CTAGTGAAAATAATCGCTTGGTTCATGTCTGGTGCAATCAACAAATGCTCAAGCAATTTGTTTTTGTGTGTCATGTCATCTACAAAGTGCAAACGTTGCTCAATGTTGGCATGTTTTTCTTTTTGGCCAGCCACTTGTAGCGTGATTGGGTTATTTAAGAATTGTTTGCCGATATGCATGATGCCATCTAAAGTGGCTGAGAATAATAGTGTTTGACGCTCTTTCGGTAATGCTTGGCAGATACGTTCTACATCTGGCATAAAGCCCATATCTAACATACGGTCGGCTTCATCTAATACCAACATTTGTAAACGGCTTAAATCAATACGGCCGCGTTCCATGTGGTCAATAAAGCGGCCTGGTGTGGCGACTAGAATATCCAATGGTTGTGATAATAATTTGTTTTGTAGCGGGTAAGGCATACCACCCACAATACTCACTGTACGGGCGCGGATATATTTACCATATTTACGCGCGGCTTCATTCACTTGCGCAGCTAATTCGCGGGTTGGCGTTAAAACTAAAATGCGTGGACCACGGCTGTTAAGCGCATGTGGTGTAGCTAATAAGTTTAATGCAGGCAATGTAAATGCCGCTGTTTTACCTGTACCTGTTTGGGCAGAAGCCATGATATCGCGGCCTGCTAAGGCTGGCGGAATGGCTTGTGCTTGTACAGCAGTTGGTGTGTCGTAGCCTGCTTCAAGCACGGCACGTAAAATAGTTGGGTGTAAATTTAATGAATCAAAATTTGATTTTACGGTTGTTTCAGATGTTTCTAAAGACAAAATAATGTCCCTTTCGAGTAAGTACAAAAAGGGCGCAAGCAATCACATCAATGCTGAAGCTATTTAAAACAGCTGTTCAACACAAAACGCGTAAAGCATATATATCTATTTAATAAGAATGCTTTTTACCAGCGCACGGGCATAGCCGCTAACCAGTAAAAGATAGATTGTTTGTAAATTAAATTTACGAATCTATATGATAGTCGCTTCAACAAATCAATGAGCAACAGATGGGTCAGGGCAATGGATTAAAGCTGAGTTTTGCTAAACTTTTATTACCAACTTAGCTTTAAGTTGTGCTCATTATAAGCATTTATATTACTTTGTCAAAGGTTTATTGCTTATATATAGTCAAATTGTCATCTTTTTTGTGGTAAAATCGCGCCCTTTCAAACCTACGGCAGTTAATAATGAGCACTCCTCGCAATTTGCGCAACGTCGCAATTATCGCCCACGTTGACCATGGTAAAACAACCATGGTTGATAAACTTTTACAACAAGCTGGCACGTTTGCTTCGCATCATGCCGTAGTAGAGCGCGTGATGGACAGTAACGATCTTGAAAAAGAACGTGGCATTACTATTTTGGCTAAAAATACCGCGCTAATTTACGAAGGCACACACATTAATATTGTGGACACACCTGGCCATGCCGACTTTGGTGGCGAAGTAGAGCGCGTATTAGGTATGGTAGACGGCGTTGTATTGCTAGTGGATGCGGTTGAAGGCCCAATGCCGCAAACGCGTTTTGTGACTAAAAAAGCACTGGCACTTGGTTTAAAACCAATTGTGGTGATTAATAAAGTGGATCGCCCAGGTTCGCGTACGGATTGGGTGATTAACCAAACCTTTGATTTGTTTGCAAATTTAGGCGCAACCGATGACCAATTAGATTTTCCAATTGTTTACGCATCAGCCATTAACGGTTATGCCATGTTGGACATGAAAACCACATCTGACAACATGCGTGCATTATTTGAAACCATTATTAGCCATGTATCGCCACCAGCCGGTGACCCAGCGGCACCATTGCAAATGCAAATTTCAGCATTAGATTACTCTACTTACACGGGCCGCCTAGGCGTTGGCCGTGTAAGCAACGGCAAAATCAAAACAGGTCAAGCTGTGACGATTATGAACGAAGATAAACAAATTGCCACTGGTAAAATTAACCAAGTGCTTGGTTTTAAAGGCTTAGAGCGTGTGCCAGTTGAAGAAGCTGAAGCAGGCGATATTGTGATTATTTCTGGTTTAGATGATATTGGTATTGGTTTTACCATTTGTGATCGTGAAAATCCAAAAGGCTTGCCGCATTTAGGCGTAGATGAGCCAACCTTGACCATGGACTTTATGGTGAACACATCACCATTAGCCGGTACAGAAGGTAAATTTGTTACCAGCCGCCAAATTCGCGATCGTTTAACTAAAGAGTTATTGGTAAACGTAGCCTTGCGTGTAGATGAAACAGAAGATGCGGATATTTTCCGTGTTTCTGGCCGTGGCGAGCTACATTTAACCATTTTGCTAGAAACAATGCGCCGCGAAGGCTTTGAAATGGCTGTTGGTAAGCCAAAAGTAGTTTACCGTGAAGTAAATGGCGAAAAATGTGAGCCGTATGAAATTTTAACGGTCGATTTAGAAGATGAGCATCAAGGTGCTGCGATGGAAGAATTAGGTCGTCGCCGTGGTGAAATGCAAAATATGGAATCAGACGGTAATGGCCGCACACGTTTAGAATATAAAATTCCAGCACGTGGCTTAATTGGTTTTCAAGGTGAGTTTTTAACCATGACGCGCGGTACAGGCTTAATGGCACACATTTTTGATGAATATGCACCAGTAAAACCAGATATGCCTGGCCGTCGTAATGGCGTGCTGATTTCTGCTGAACATGGCGAAGCGGTTGCTTACGCGCTATGGAAATTACAAGATCGCGGCAAAATGTTTGCAGTACCGGGTGACAAATTGTACGAAGGCATGGTGATTGGTATTCATAGTCGCGATAACGATTTGATTGTGAACCCAATTAAAGGTAAACAATTAACCAACGTGCGTTCATCAGGTACTGATGAAGCGGTGCGTTTGATTACACCAATTTCATTAACATTAGAATCAGCGGTTGAGTTTATCGATGATGATGAGTTGGTAGAAATTACACCAAAAACCATCCGTATCCGTAAACGTTACTTGCTTGAGCATGAGCGTAAACGTTCGATGAAAGACTAGTGTTAAGTTTGTATTATGATGTTTAAAAAGCCGCTGAAAAGCGGCTTTTTTTATTATTTCTCTAAAGTTTTGTTCTTAATCCTATAGATAGGAATCTGGAGGCGTTAATAACAAGTTGAGGTAGCCTGACAACTTATAGCTTTCTTATGTGTGCTGAGATAGTTTGTTAAACGGTGTGTGCAAAAAGCCAGCACCTAAGTTACATGTAATTGGTATTAATATTCTGTAAGGCCTTAAAACAAGCCAATGCTGACCTGCCGCGCAAACAGTGTAGCATGATGCCGATTTAGTGTCCGCTAAGTGCATTCAAATCGACTTAAATACAGCAAACTCCAAAATTGCATCTAGCAATAATTGCGATAGATGGCATTTATCGAAAAATGAGATATAAGCAAAACCTAATGATTTTTTTATAACGATGTATGAATGAGCTTTTCATAGCTTATTCCAAAATTTTATAAACATAAATTATACGACTGGTCTATTTTATGGAATAATGGCGATAATCATTTTATTTAGTGCGCTAACTAAATAGTTTAAACAATATTTTGGAGAGTGGAATGGATTTACAAACTTATGGCTTAAAACCAATGGATTTTAATGGTGTAAAACCAGTTGATGATGAAGCAGCAGGCTTGATAAGTCGCCGTACGTTCATGATGACCAGTTTGGCGATTGGTTTTGCAATCGCTTCAAAACCTATCATGGCGCAGGCAATTTTCACAGATGACGCTGGATTAATAGCCGGTGAAGTTTCTATCCCCACGGCGGATGGAAAAATACCAGCTTATTATGCGATGCCTAAAAAAGGTAAAAATTTACCGATCATTTTAGTTGTTCAAGAAATTTTTGGGGTTCATGAGCACATTAAAGACGTTTGCCGTCGCTTTGCAAAATTAGGCTATTACGCCATTGCACCAGAAATGTTTGCTAGACAAGGTGATGTATCCAACATGACGGATATTGGCGAAATACTAAGTAAAGTGGTTGCGAAAGTGCCCGATAATCAAGTGTTTGCAGATTTAGACGCTACGGTAGCTTTCGTTAAATCTACCGGAAAAGCCAATGTGGAAAAGCTAGCCACAGTAGGATTTTGTTGGGGCGGCCGTACAGTGTGGTTATATGCGGCACATAACCCGGCGGTAAAAACTGGGGTAGCATACTATGGCTTATTAAATGGTATGAAGTCGGACATTAAGGCCAATGATCCAGTTGATATTGCTAGCACGATTAAATCGCCAATTTTAGGCTTATATGCAAGCCAAGATAGCTTTATTAAGCCAGAAGTAATTGAGCAAATGCAGGCGGAATTAGAAAAATCAGGAAGCCAGTCAGAAATCGTTGTTTTTCCGGCGGTTAACCATGGTTTTTATGCCGATTATCGCCCAAGTTATAATAAAACTGCTGCCGATTACAGTTGGCAGTTAACACGAAACTGGCTTAAAAAACACGGCGTTTAATCGCTCTCAAATTACATCAAGGAATCATCATGTATAAAAATTCAAACACCATTTTAGCAACCGTTTTTTCGATTTCGGTTATTGCTTTCAATGTTTCTAATGCTTTTGCTTTGGATGCTGCCGCAGAAAATACCAAATCAGTAAATGAACAATTGGTCGATACCATGACCAATTTGGCAGGCGGGCCACATACGGGCTATCGTTCAAATCATGCCAAAGGCATAGTGGTGTTAGGCGAATTTGTGCCGGCGAAATCAGCAGCGCAAATAACCAAAGCGGCGCATTTGCAATCCACAACAAGCAAAGTCGTTGTGCGCTTTTCAAATGCCACTGGCGTGCCGACTATTGCTGATGCAGATGGTCACGCTTTCCCCAAAGGTATCGCAATTCGGTTTACCTTGCCAGATAATACAAGCACAGATATTGTCAGTATTTCTACTAACGGGTTTCCAGCCTCTACGCCAGAAGATTTTTTAGGTTTATTGAATGCGATTGCAGCCAGTGGTCCAGAAGTCGCTAAACCGCTGCCTGTAGAACAGTTTTTGGGCACACATCCGGCCGCTAAAAAGTTTGTAGAGATGCCAAAACCTGCGCCTGTTAGTTTTGCTACACAAGCGTTTTATGGTGTAAATGCGTTTAAATTTACTAACGCCAAGGGTGAAAGCCAGTATGCGCGCTATCGCATTATGCCAGTTGCTGGTCAACAGTTTTTAACGGCTGAGGCCGCTAAAAAAGCGGGTCCAAATTACTTGATGGAAGAGTTGCCAATACGCTTAGCTAAAAAGCCAGTGCAGTTTAAATTAATTGCACAGTTGGCACAAAAAGGCGATAACGTAAACGATGCTACCGCGGTATGGCCTGAAAGTCGCAAGCAAATTGTGTTGGGTACATTAAGCCTAAAAACAGTTGATGCAGATGGCAATAAGTTTGAAAAATCCACCATGTTTAATCCGCTTAGTCTAGTTGGTGGTATTGAGGCATCGGCCGACCCCGTTTTATTGGCTAGGCCTGGCGCGTATGCCGTAAGTTATGGCCGCCGTCTTAACAAATAATATTAATATAGTTAATAGTCTTAAATGTAAAGATAATTACACAATATGAGTTGGTTTAATTTAAAAAAGCGCAGAAATTGCGCTTTTTTTTCGACTATAATCT
>JAYWCF010000149.1:0-5625 GCA_043780715.1 Methylotenera sp.
CAAAGTTTGGGCGTTAAAGAAGGCGATGCGATTGTGGGTGGCCGCTATTTGGCAACCGGCAGTGTTGAGGTGATTCAATGGCTAACGCAACAATGGGGCGCCGCATTATTTGTGGATGTGGGTAATGCCGCCAATAGTTTGCAGGATTTAAAACCGGTTTACGGCTATGGATTAGGCGCGCGCTGGCGCAGCCCAATTGGCGCCATTGGCGGCGATATTGCCTATGGCGAAGCAACAGGCGAATATCGCCTGCATTTTAATTTAGGCGTGGCATTTTGAGTTTAAAGCATGTTTTGAGTTTGGCTAGCAAAAAATACTGGCATTTTATTAAAGCCGCTTTGCTAAGCCTTGCCTTGCTGATGTTTACGCCAGCGCAAGGCGAAATGACTATTCATGGCAGCTCTAATTTAGATACGCTAGATTACGATGTAGATAATATCCACCTAAAATTAAGCAAACTAGAATCGCGTTGGCAGTTATCGCCATTTGACAGTAGTTTGCTAGTGGAAAAAATGCGCGCCAAACGTTTGCAAATTACTTTGCACGATACTGAAAAGAAAGCGGATAAATTAGGCTTGCCAGAGCGCATTAATTTGCCTTTCCCTGTGCAAATTCAACAGGCAGAAGTGGTTGAGCTGGTGATTGTGACACCTAGCGAAACCTACACACTAAACAATGTTCAGTTTGATTTAAAAGCCGATAGCAAAACCATTCAGCTTAATTATTTGCGCGCCGCTACGCCTTTTGGGCAAGCGCAAGCGCAGCTTACTATGCAAAATAGGCGCCCATTTGCGTTAACGGGTGAGGCTGGCATTAAGCAAGCCAGCCAAAATGGCAGCTTGCCTTATGATATTAAAACGCAACTGGCAGGCGATTTAACTAGCTTAAAATTTGAGCTTAATCCTATTTTAGTGATAGAAAACAATCAGCTAGCGTTAGCACAAACCGCTGTTAATGATTTAATAGCCGCGAATATGCAAATTAATGGCGAAGTAGGTTTAGCTAATGATTACCCGCTTAAACTGCACGCGCAACTCAACAAATTAAAGCCCGAAAAACTAGGCGGCTATCCTGCAGGTTTGCTGAATATTGATGTAGATGTGCAAGGCGATTTAAGCAATCAAAATGGCTTGCAAGTGCAATTATTAGCTAAAGATAGCTATTTGCAAACCGATAATGCCAAACAGCCCTTGGCGCTTGCAGGTAGCTTTACGCTGTTTGGTAGCCAGATAAAAGCCATCGATTTTAATGCCAATATTGCCAGCAATATTGTTAAAGCAACTGGCAGCTTAGGCGCGGCAGATAGCGTATTAGATTGGCGCGCCGATTTGCCAAAACTGAGTGTGTTTGGCCGCGAATTTTCTGGCCAAGCAAAAGCTAGTGGCTCACTGGCTGGCACGTTTGAAAACTTAGCCTTGCGCTTAACATTAGCGGCGCAAAAATTGCAATTGCCTAATAAAATTCAATTAGAGAAATTGGATGGGCAGGCAACAATTTCGGCTGATATTAATGGCGTTGTTGACGCCACATTTAATGCAGACGGTTTAAAAGTAGCACAAAACCCTATAATGAATGCAGCGCTTAGCTTGCAAGGCACTCGTGCCGCACATCAACTTAAATTAACCGCCAGTTCACAACAAAAAATCGTGCCTTTTCAATTTGAAACGCTGTTGCAAGGCGGCATAACTGCTAATACTTGGCAAGGTTTTATTCAGAGCTTGCAATTAAAAAATGAGACGCCAGTGACCTTGCAATCGCCTGCGAAATTGAGCGCTACCCTGCAAGATATCACGCTGGGAAACGCTATTTTGCAATTAACAAAAGGCCGTTTACATATTGATGGGTTGCAGGCGGGCAGCAAAGGTTTTGTCAGTCAAGGCAAGCTTATCCAGCTGGCATTAGATGATATTCCGCCCAGCGTATTTACGTTGCCTGCCAAGTTAAAAGGTAACCCAGTTTTTTCTGGCTTTTGGAATATCAACGCAGTCGAATCGGCTAACGCCCAAGTATTATTCAAGCTGGATTCTGGCGATTTAAACTTAATGGATTCAGCAGGTGTAGCCAAACCACTAGGTTTGCAAAACATAAGCGCCGATTTAAAAATTGTGAATAATCAAGCCGATTTAACGTGGTTGTTAGATGGCAAACAGCTTGGTCATTTTGATGGGCATGTGACCACTATGCTGACCAAAGTGGAATCTGGATTTGCACTAATGGCAAACGCGCCACTTAAAATTAATAGCAATGCGCAACTTAACACATTGGCTTGGTTGCCGTTATCCGAAACACTTGCCGATGCGCAATTAGATGGCGCACTTAGCATGACCTTAAGCGCAGATGGCACGCTGCAAAAACCCAATTTGCGCGGCAATGCCGTGGGTAAAAACTGGCAATTTGCGCTGCCGTCACAAGGCGTGGCGTTAACAGAAGGAACGCTACAAGCCAGCTTTGAAAATGATGTGCTGCAAATAAAAGAAGCGGTTTGGAAAGGCGGCAGCGGTTTTGTGCGCACCGATGGCATACTGAAAATGGTAAATAAACAGCCAAATATTGCCTTAAATTGGTCAGCCGAACAATTCACATTGTTATCTGGCGCGGATAGATTGCTCATTTTAAACGGCGCAGGCAAAACGACTTTAGCCGATGATTTGCTGACTATTTCGGGCGATTTTAAAGTGGCGAAAGGCTTAATCGGCTTGCCAGATGATGATGTGCCAACGCTAGCCGATGATGTGGTGGTGCTTGGGCGCAGCGAGTTCGTAAACGAAGATGCGCTAAAAATATTGCTGAATAATCTGCGCATTGATTTAGGCGATGATTTTACATTGCGCGGCCGCGGCCTAGATGCAGAGCTTTATGGCGCAGTGACGCTAGTGGGTTTAACGCAATATCTGCCGCATACCGAAGGCACAATCCGCATTAAAAAAGGCACTTACACGGCCTATGGCCAAGCGCTTAATATTACGCGCGGCGTGATTGCGTTTACAGGGCCGATTGACAACCCCAGTTTGAATATTCGCGCCATGCGCAATGCGCCGTCTGAAAACGATAGCATTATTAAAAGCAATGCCGAAACCGCTAATAATAACGATGCGGTGACTGGCAGCAACTTTAGCCAAACCACAACTAGCGCGGTGCAAAACGTAAATGCAGGGGTAGAAATTACCGGTAATGGCTTAAATCCTGCGGTTAAATTAGTGTCAGAACCCAATGTGCCAGATACTGAAAAACTGTCTTGGTTATTGCTTGGGCATGGCACTAATCAAGCTGGTAAAAGCGATTTTGCCATGCTTTCATTGGCGGCAGGCGTGGTGTTATCTGATAATAATTCACTACCCTTGCAAACAAAACTAGCGCGTGCAGCTGGCTTGGATGAGTTAAGCTTTGGCGGTGCCGATGCTGATACTGCATCATTAACTTTCGGTAAGCGCTTGTCTTCTAAGTTGTATTTGAGTTATCAAAAAAGCGTAAGCGGCTTGTTAGATGTGGCAAGGCTAACCTTTAATATAACGCCTCGTTGGGCGCTGCAAGCCGAAACAGGCACAGAAAGCGCGGTTGATGCTTTATACACCTTTAGTTTTAAATAAGCTGGTGGGGTTTTTGTTATTAAATATTGGCTTGGTTGACCACCCTAGCAGGCGCGCGTAGAATTCGCGGCAATTATTAAGGGTTTTTAATGAGTCAGCCAGCGTCAAATCATCTTATAAAAAGCTCAAGCCTTGCCAAGAAGCCATTCTTGACTAAAAAAATAGTCATTGCTAATTGGAAAATGCACGGCAATCTTGAGCAAAATCAAGCGCTTTTAACACAATATATCGCTACGCTTTCTAATTTAAAGCAAACCAAAGTAGTGGTTTGCGCGCCTTATCCTTATTTGGCGCAATTGCAACAAATGTTGCATAACACCAATATTGCCTGGGGTGCGCAAAACATGGCCAAAAACGCAGAGGGCGCTTACACAGGCGAAGTCAGCGCTGCCATGCTAAAAGACTTTGGTTGTGAATATGTGATTATTGGCCATTCAGAACGCGCTACCGCTTATTGCGAATCCGATGAAAATATCGCGCAAAAATTCATGCAGGCAAAACAGCACGGCTTAATCCCAATTTTGTGCGTGGGTGAAACACTAATTGAGCGTGAAGCGGGTGTGATGGAGCTAGTGATTGGTAAGCAACTTGATACCATTATTGCGCAACATGGCGCGGCCATTTTTGCCGATAGTATTATTTCGTATGAGCCAATTTGGGCGATTGGAACTGGCTTGGCAGCTACGCCAGTACAAGCGCAAACCATGCACAAGTTTATTCGCAATAAGATTGCTAGCTTAAATAAAGAGGCCGCTACCAGCTTAAAAATCCTGTACGGGGGAAGCGTAAACCCACAAAATGCGGTACAATTGTTCGTTGTATCGAATGTAGATGGTGGGCTGGTTGGTAAATGCTCATTAGAAGCGCAGGGCTTTGAAAAAATATGCTCAGCGGCCGACATAGCAAATTAATTTGTTGATTTAAAAATCATTGTAAACGGTTGATTAGTAAGCGCAGCGCTTGCAATTAAAGCAACCACTTTTTGGAATTGGTTTGATGGAAAATTTAATATCAGTTATTCACGTTTTGGCAGCCGCTGGCGTTATCGGTTTGGTGCTTATTCAGCATGGTAAAGGCGCTGATATGGGCGCTGCATTTGGTAGCGGCGCATCTGGCAGTTTGTTTGGTGTAAGCGGCTCATCTAATATTTTAAGCAAATTAACAGCCGCTTGCGTTGTTGTGTTTTTCTGTACCAGCTTAACGCTTGCTTACATGGCAAGCCATCGCTCTGCTAATGGCAGTGTCATTAAAATTCCTGCTGCCTCAAGTGAAATAAATGCGGCACCAAGTGCAACTAAAACGCCAGAAACGGCACCAAGCGGTAGCGCTGCGAAAGATATACCTAACTAAAAATTAACAATATTTAGTTTAATAAAGTTAAATATTTAGTAATCCTCAGAAATTGGTATTTTGTAATTTAAGCAACTTAAATTTATTTATTGAATTTAAGTCTTGATTTGCCGTCGTGGTGGAATTGGTAGACACGCTATCTTGAGGGGGTAGTGGCGAAAGTCGTGAGAGTTCGAGTCTCTCCGTCGGCACCAAAAAGCTTAAAGCAATTAAGTTTTAGAATTAAGTAGTCGTTTTAAAAGTCAGCAGAGCCATCAATAATGTTTTGCTGATGGTGAAAAGCATTTAAATGTACTGATTGTCAGGCCAAAAGCTAAGCAATCATAATCTGTTACAAAATCTTGTTAGGATGTTTCTGTGCTGGAAAATTACTTTCCAATTTTGTTGTTTATCATAGTGGGCCTTGCTGTAGGTGTTGGGCCACTTGTCATCGGTAAAATCGTTTCCTCAAGCAAGCCAGATGCTGAAAAAAACTCGCCTTACGAGTGCGGTTTTGAAGCATTTGAAGACGCTCGCATGAAATTTGATGTGCGCTATTATCTTGTTGCCATCCTGTTTATTCTGTTCGATTTAGAAATCGCATTCTTATTCCCTTGGGCGGTTGTGTTGCAAGAAATCGGCTTGGCTGGATTTTTGGCCATGATGCTATTTTTGTTTGTGCTGGTAGTTGGATTTGTCTACGAGTGGA